>JANOZA010000875.1:0-3371 GCA_031429155.1 Verrucomicrobiota bacterium
GGTCCCCCACTCAAGTGACTGCACGGCCGGCAGTTTGGTCTTCAACGCTTTGAAGGCCTCGACGATGGCTTGCACCTTCTCCGCCGGCGCGTCATCCTTGAATTTGAACATGACGACATGACGGTACGGTGCGGCGGCGGCTTTGGCTGGCTTATCCTGAGCTGTGACAGTGTGGTTCATGAGAAGGCTGGCGCTGAGTGCTGCGGCGGCGAGAGTAGTGATGAAAAGGCGTTTCATGGTGGCGTCAGGTTGGGGTGATCAGACTGCGCGTCAAGTGGCGGACAGCTTAAGAATAGCGGGATCAATGGATTCTGCACACTTGGTGCACGCGGGCATCTTTCCAGATGTCATCGGGGCTGATGGATTTTTTGTTGAACTTGAACCACACATCGGCGCGGCGGTAGCACTCATAGACCAGTTCCGAGCAGATGTATTTCCGGTCCCGGTTGCGGCGGCCTCTCTTGAAAAGGATGCGGATGGCGATGCGGAGAATCTCCCAGTTGTCGTAGGGCTTCGTGAGTTCATCGAGGCCGAAGCTGACGGCTTTTTTTACATCCTCCTCCAGGGGTTCGGGATTGAGGCGTCCCACAATCATGCGGCCTTTGTAGGGCCGGTTCTTTCCGTGGTAGTCTTTGAGATACTTCGAGAGCGGTGCGACCCGGACGCCGATGAGGGTCTCGCTCTCCAGAATGAAGACACGTCCGAGATTGTCATCGCGATAGATGATGCCGCAGTGGCTCCAGCACGACTTTGTGAACCATCGGATGAGACCGGAGAAGAAGTAACTGCCGGAACAAAAAATGATGTCGCCGGATTTCAGGTTTTCGCGGACGTGATCGTAAGGAACGATCTCTACTGCGGCAATTTCTTCGGGTTTAACAGGGGCAGCCATGCGGGGAGTAGATCACTGCACCCGCGCGGTGCCAAGTAAAATCACGGCTTGAGAATGTGCTCAAGGAGTCGGTCCGCGTAGTCGCTGGTGCGGGCGCTCTGGCCGGCACGGGTGCGGGGCAGGGCGGCCAGCCGGGCACGCTGTTCGGGGGTGAGCTTGTCCCGGAGATCATCAATCGCATTGAGCGCGCGGACGACATCGTAGTAGTCACTTTGGCGGAGATCCGAGACGGTGATGAGTTGTTCGAGGGCTGGTGCGGGGTCGGGGCCGAATTTTGCGAGGGCTTCTGCGGCGGCGATGCGGACGGAGGCATTCTCGTCCTTGAGTCGGGCGGTGAGCCGCTCGGTGGCGGCGGTGACGGCTTCTTTACCGCGCATGAGGTGGCCCATCACCGCCCACCAGCGGACGGCGGGATCGGCGGCGTTGAGGGAATCCCGCAGTTCGCCGAGGTCCTTGTCGCTGCCCGACGATGCGCGCTGGGCGACGCGGAGGATTGCCTCCAGCGGGAAACGGCTTTCGTCATGACCGGTGTCGTAGGGCGCGCTGGTGCCGGCACGGCGGTGCATTTCAGCTTCCGGCAACAGGCAGATGTCACGCACTGAGCGTTCATGGGCGACGTGTGCAGCGCGCAGGCGTTCGAGCGCTGCGTGGTGCGCGGGATCCGCAGCGAGGTTGACGGTTTCATAAGGGTCGGTGCTCAAGTCGTAGAGTTGCTCGGGCGGATGCGGCTGCCAAAAGGCTGACTGCACTGCATTCAGTTTTCCCTCTGTGAAGAGGCGGTGCCACACTTGCGTCGCCGGCGTCTCGAACATGTAAGCGTTGTGCTGACCGGCGGGCCGGTGCGGAAAGTAGTTCCGCAAGTAAACGTAGCGCTGATCTCGCACTGAGCGGACGGGATCCACGCGCTCGTCCATACGGTCGCGCATTCCAAAAATGAACTCCGGATCCGGCCCGGCAGCGGGACCGGCGAAGGCGCGGCCCTGCATCCAGCTGGGCACTGGCAGGCCAGCGAGACTCAGCATGGTCGGCGCGAGGTCCACAAAGCTGATCAACCGGTCGCTGGCGGCACCGGCGGCATAGCCCTGCGGAGCGAGGTGCTTCCACTTCTCTGGAATGTGAACAATGAACGGCACCCGGAGACCGGAGTTGCACGGCGTCCGCTTGCTGCGCGGCAGCCCGGGGCCGTGGTCGCCAAAGTAAAAGACGATGGTGTCCGCGGCGAGGCCGTCTTTTTCCAGTTCCTCCAGAATTGCCCCGGCTTTGGCGTCCATCACTGTCAGGTTGTCGTAGTATTGCGCCCAGTCCTGACGAATCTCAGGAGCGTCCGGCCAGTAGGGCGGGAGAGGGGCTTTGGCGGGATCATGCACTGCCTTGTGGGGGCGTTTGCGGACCTGGCTCTCGTGAGTGTCCACGAAATTGAAGACCGCAAAGAACGGCTGGCCGGCGGCGCGATTCTTCCAGTGCGCCTTGTTGGATGATACGTCCCAAACCTTTCCGGTGCCTTCAAGGTTGTAGTCCTCCTTGACGTTATTCGTGCAGTAGAAGCCAGCCTCGCGGAGCGTGGCGGGGAAAAGCCGCATGGAAGCCGGCAGCCGGACTTCGCTTCGCATGTGCAGACCACCGGACGAAGACGGATAAATGCCGGTGATGAGGGTGGTGCGCGCCGGGGCACAAACGGGCGCTACCGACCATGCCTTGTTGTAACGGAGTCCCCGGCTGGCGAGTTTGTCGAGGTTCGGAGTCGTCGCGTAATTATCCCCGTAACACCCAAGCTGAGGACCGTTGTCCTCGCTGGTGATCCAGAGCACGTTTGGGAGTTCCGCGGCCAGGAGGCCGGCGGAGAAAAGGGAAAGCAACAGTAGGAGACGCAGCAACATCATGACGTCATGCTGGCAGAACTTTTACTGCGGCGGATGATGAATCTTTTACGCGATGAGGTGGCGTCCGCAGTGACGGCAGCGGCGTGATTCGCCGGCATCAGCGCCGCGGGAATACGTTGGTGAAGTAGTAGAGGCAGCGGTTCAGGTTCTGCGGTGAAGAGGTCTCGTCCATCACGCGACCGTCGTAAATAAGCCGGGCGACGTAGCCGTAGTAGGCTCGCTTACCGTAGGCTTTCGACTCTTTTTCGCCAAAGGGCGGGCGCAGCCATTCGGCGCGCAGTATTTCCGTGCGGGTCTCTTTCCAGTCCGGGAGCACTGACAGCCATTCCACCAGTGGCGCGTTCGCGGTGGTCACGTCCAACTCCGCGCCGTTCACGCTCTCAAAGAGGTAGAGCTGCAGTTCGACCTTCGAGCGGTCAATGCCTACGGTCGCCAGTGCGGTGACGGGTACCTCGAGGACCACCTTTTCTCCACTCAGGCCCACGCCCTCAATGCTGGGCACTGCCGTGATCGCCCCAAACTGGAGCGGCCGCTTTTTATCCTCCTCGATACGCTCATACAAGTGGTCGTTGAGATAATTTGCAAAAAGCAGCACAACC
>JANOZA010000876.1:0-11410 GCA_031429155.1 Verrucomicrobiota bacterium
GGACGTCCACGTCGAGCGAGACGAGCACGAGGTCGCCGGTACGGAGTTGTTCCGCAGGAGCGAGCGTGCCGTCGGGGTTCATGCGCTGCCAGGTGCGGGTGAGTCCGAAGCCGGCATTCCGAGCGGGCTGCGGGCCGCCGGGGCCGCGGCCGGTGACTTCGATCTTCGCAAAGTATTTCGCGGCACCGGTCGTTTTGGCGGTGAGTTGCGGCGGCGTTTTGCCGGCGCGCGGGAAGGTGATACTTTGCGCGGCGGGTTCGCCGGGAAGGGCGATGGATTGCGACTTGCCTGCCAATGTCAGCACGCAGGGCAGGCCGGCCTGGAGCGGCGGGGCGGCGGCGGCTTCGCGCGACAGGGCGAGCAGGGTCCAGGAGTTGTTGAAGGTATTGCGCCAGTCGCCGCGGGGACTGCGTGCGGCCATGAGGCGGCCCATCTCGGCATCGGCGGCGGGATCCTTGAGTTTCATCAGCGCCATGGCGCGGACGGCGGTCGCGCTTTCGCGGTGCCACCAGGTATTCTTCTGCGCGTCCGGCGCGGCGAGCACGGCTTTGGCCATGTCGGCGGGGCCGTTGGCTTCAGCGATGGCGAGCGCGAGCATGGCGCGGCCAAACTCGCCGAGCTTGTCCGCCTTCTTATAGAGCGCCTCGTGATAGGCTGGCTCGGCTTTACCCGCGAGCGCCAGCACCCAAGCGGCGTAGGCGCGCTCGCCTAGGTTCCACTCGTCTTCGGCATCGCCGGCTTCGCGCAGTGAGCCTGACAACCAGCCGATCAGCGACGCGAGCCGCGCTTCCGGCACTTCCGCGCCGGTGCGGGAGGAAAGGATCAGCCCCAGCGCGCCGTGGGCACTGGCCCATGCGAGCGGCTCCTCGCCGCCGGGCCAGTAAGCCAGGCCGCCGGCGTTCGTCTGCATGGAAAGCAGGCGGTCCACGCCTTTTTGAATGGCGAGGGCGATGTCGGCATCGGGCTTGTTGATGGACGGCAGCGCCTTCTTCAAATCGCGCAGCGCGAGCCAGGGCATCATGCTGCTCATCGTTTGCTCCACGCAGCCGTAGGGATAGTGCAGCAGTTGCTCCACGGCCTCCGCGCCTTCCAGCACGCGGCTGTTGCTGAGCGTGATCGTCACTTCGCCCGCGCCTTCAAAAACTTCCGGCCGCACGCTATCGAGCAGACTCTTGCCGTCGTCTGCGGCAGTCAGCGCGAGGAACTTCACTTCGCGCAGCAGCGGCTCGGGAATGCCCACGCTCAGTTTGCTCTCCACGGCATCGGACAACTCCTTGCTGCCGCCGTCCGCGGTCCATTTCAAAACGGTCGGCCCGTCCGCGACAAACTTCACCGCAAAGAGCGCGGCCTTCGTGCCCTGTGGCGCGAGCGAGAGCGTCTTCGTCTCCTGGCCGGCGGCGAGCGCGATGCGTTCATCGTGCGCCAGCGTCACTTTCACTTCGGTGGCTTTGTCCGTCGTATTGTGAACGACGGCCTTCAGCGTGATCTCGTCGCCGGTGTTGGCGAAGCGCGGCAGCGCCGGCTCC
This sequence comes from Verrucomicrobiota bacterium, assembly GCA_031429155.1. Classification (GTDB taxonomy): domain Bacteria; phylum Verrucomicrobiota; class Verrucomicrobiia; order Verrucomicrobiales; family V1-33; genus V1-33. The sequence continues at coordinate 1,527 of JANOZA010000876.1, forward strand.
AGCATCAGCGGCTTGTTGATCTTGAGCTTGCTCTCGGCGGTGCCGAAACGCGAGACGCCTTCATTGGCTACAGCCACGAGGCGAAACTCTGTGAGGTTATCCGGCGCGAGGAAGCTCACCTTTACCGAGCCGTCGTCGCCCGTCTTGAGCGTGCCGTGCCAGTAGGCGGTGGCTTTGAAATTCTTCCGCATCCCGATGTTAACGGCCTCGCCGTCGCCGCCGCCGCCGATGACGAATCCCTTGTTCGTGAACTCCAGTTCCTTCGCGTTCTCCTTCATCAGCGTCTCCATCGAGAGACCGCTCGTCACGAACAGGCTGCGGTCCTGGTGAAAATGCTCCAGCGGATTCGGCGCTTCCCACGGCATGAGCGAGAGAATGCCTTCGTCCACCGCCCAGAAGGCCATCTCTGTGTTCGGCACCGCTTTGCCCGCGTGGTCCTTGGAGTGAATGACCACGTCCACCATTTCGCCGGGCCGGAACTCCGGCTTGGCCGGCGCGATGTCGAGCTTCAACTCGTAGCGATGGCTCTCCACGCGCAACTGCGCGAAGCCGACGCGATACTCCGGCATCTTGTGCTCGCGCGGATCGTCCTTGCCGCCGCGGATGTGCGTCACGCTCACGAACACGTTTGGCGACCAGTCCTCCTGTACAGGAATCTCCACCACGCCGCCCGCGGCGAGCGGCACCAGCTTTTGCCAAAGCACGCTGCTTTGCTCCACCGTGATGAGCGCCGTGCCGTTGAGCGGCGACTTCACCACGACCTTCGCGGTCTCGCCTGGTTTATAAGAATCCTTATCCAGCACGAGTTCGAGCTTCACGCCTTCCTGCTGCTGCCACGTCATCGCCTCCGCGCCGAACACATCCACGCTCACGACCGTGCGCACCTCCGCGCCTTTCGCGTCCTTTGCCGTGAATGTGATATTATGGGTGCCCGCCGCGCCGGGTTTGAAAACGAACGCGCCGCCCGCGGCATTCAGCGTCAGCGTTTGCTCGCCGGCTTTGGCAAAGATGAGATCATTCCGCACGCTGCTGCCGCCGCCAGCTGTCTCCACGCGCACCGCATTCCAGGTCAGGTGCTCGATGAGCGCCGTCACCTGCACGGGCTGATCCCAGCGCGTGCCGTCGGTCTTCACCGCGGCCAGTTCCATCGTCATCTCCTCGCCGGCGCGCACGGTATTGGCCGGGCGTTTCGCGCCCAGATAAAACTCCGACGTGTGCTCCGTCCGCGACCACGACGACGCGATGGTCTGCTGGTTAATATCCGTCACCTCCGTCTCCACCGACAGCGTGCGCGGCCCCGGCACACCGAACGTAGCCGGCGCGCCCGCTTCTATAATGGCCTCGCCCTTGTCGCTCAACTTCACGGTCCCCTGCCCTGTCATCAGCGACGACATCCACGCCTCCTCGTCCATGCTGTGATACTCCTGGCCGTCCCACACATAATAAGAGCGCGCGTGGCAGAAGCGGAAGCCGTCCCACTTGGCCGGCGCGAACGCCGACATCGCCAGCCGCGCCGTCCATTTGGCCTCGGCCTCGCTGAGAGGCTTGCCCATGAGATAGGCGGCCTTCACGGGGACGCTGACATTGTCTCCGTCCCGCTGAACACCGGCGTCAACAAAGTCTATGCGGAACGAGTTCGGCTGATACTCCTGCACAAGGATGGGCTGTTCAAAGGTGATCTCCCTCGGGCCGTCCGCGTCTTCCTCCTCGTCATCCTCACCCGTCTTATTCGCCGCGATCTGTGGTCGGGGAAACGCGAGCTTCATTGAATACCAGCCCACCCCCTGCCCCGGCAGCCGGATGGTGTCCGCAAACGTGCCGGTGTCAGAGAATTTCACCTCCCGCTCCAGCAGCAGCCGGCGCTGTGGATCGAATAGCCGCAGCTTCGCGAGCTCACCGGCGGGCGGCAATTCCAAGCCTGCGGTGCTGTGCATGCGCTGGATGGCTTTGAAGAAAACCGTTTCCCCTGGCTGATACACCGGGCGCTCGGTGAACATCAGCATTTCCTTCCACGCGGCGTCAGGCGCGCGCTCCGTGTAAGGAAGATCAAACGCCCACATGTCCAGTTGCGGCATGTCGGCGTGCCACGCAACGCCGTGCAAATCGGCATCCTTCTGCGCGACCAGCCACTTCGACTTTTCGATCTTCAATTTCGCAGTGCCGTCTGCTCCGGTGGTCTGTTGCTCCAGGGCTTCGTTTTCATCTGTCCACGTCTGGAGCGCCACTCCCGGCATCGGCTGGCCGCTGCTGTGAGAGAAGGCATAGATCAGCGCTTCCCGGCCTGAGAATTTCCACGCCAGGCCGATGTCGGTGAGCTGCACCAGCGTCTGGCTGCCCATGCGTTTCGCGTTTTCGACTTCCTCCTTGGGATCAGCCTCAATGCTCACGAAATACATCCCGGGACCGCGTTTACCGCCTCCGATTTCATCCCACGTAAAACCAAAACGCTCGCTGTGGTCGAGTTCCACGGCGCTGGGGAACTTCTTCTCCCAGACAGTCTTGCCGGAGATCGCGGCGTAAGGGATGCGGGTATATTCGGAGCTGTCCTCCTTGGAGGAGTCGTGCTCATAGACTGCATACGCCCGCAACGCATCCACCGCACGGTCCGGCGCGATGCGCTTAATTTGAACGCCGGCCTTGGCCACATTCGCAGCAGTGAAAGTGAACGAACCGCGACCGCTGAGCCACTGCGCCGCATCGAATGACGGCAGCGACAGACTGGGCTCGTGGGCCTCGAACTGGACCTTCTTTTCCAGAGCACCGCCGAGAGAAGTCTGGTCGAGCGCCGGCGTGCCTGCCTGAACTTTCACAGTGTAAGCAACGCGATGCTCGAATCCGCCCTTCATCGTCACACGGCGGCCCGATGCTTCATAGGTGAGGCCCGCAGGCTTCGGCTCTACGGTAATATACCGGGCCCATTCCGCCGGCTTCATTTCGGCGACGCTCTTCGTGAAGTGAATGTGGAGTTGTCGGGCGGCGTCGAGCACTGGCTCAGGCTCAATCCCGCCGACTTCCATGAACGGAATGCTGCCGTAGTTGACGACATATTGTGCCGGCGTGCGCGCCGAGTTATTGGCGTTTGGCAGATCGCGACCGATGACGAGCACCCAGCTTTCACCGGGCGGCAGCAGTGAGGCGGGCGTGACTTTCACCACCGACAAAGCCGAGGCATCCGCCGGCGGCAGCACGGGCGGCTTGCCGTCTTCGCGCTCCCCGTAACGCTGACCGTGGCGACCAAAATTCGCCGGGTACCTGCCAAGTTCGCCGACAGCCACCGCCTGCGCGTTCGCCGCTACCGTGCGGCCCGCTTTGTCTCGAAAGAAGGCAACCTTGGCCACGGCGGCGGGATCAACCTCGTCATTGCAGAAAATGGAAATGGCGGGCTGCCGCGCATCGGCACCCGTCGTGTTGAACCACCGCGGCTGGTGCTGCTCGATGGTAAAAGCCGGACCGAAGGCCGTCACCGGGGGGCCGGGATTAACCGGCCTGCCCGCCGCGTCTTTCAAGCCGCGCCGCAGACTGATCTTATATAGTGCTCCGAGCGGGACTTCCGCTTTCAGCCTCAGTGTGGCCGTGCGGCTGCTGTGCCAGACCAGGTCGGAGTCGAGCGGCGGCACAATTTCGAGCACACTGGCGGCAGCGACGGACTTACCGGTCATCGCGTCGGCGACCATCGGCGCAGAAAACTTCACCTCCACGTCCTCCCCGCCGCCGAGCGCGACTTTCGGGACGGCAATTTCCGCGCCTGGCGGGCCAGACGGCGGAACAGGCACCGGAGCAGCCGCCGGCCTGGGCTTTGGCTGGGGCTTGGATGCCTGGGCCGGGGATTGCAATGACGAGACTTGTGCCGTGCAGCACACCAATGCCGCGAAAAGCGCGCGGCTGGCTGGGGGTGTTTTCATGGGAACTGAGTGTGACCGCTTCTTACGCGCAAGTTTTTCAACTGCTACCGGGTTTCGCAGAATTTTCTAACCAATCATCCCGCCTGGAGCCGCGGGGAGTCCAGGCCCTTGGCCGCTGATGCGTCCCAGTTGAGGAAAACCCTTGGCTTGTCGCCTTGAGGCCGTGTGCTACAAAGGATTCAACGCATCCAAAAATATCCTCAACCTCCTTCCCCCCATGATCCGCCCGCTGCTCACTGCCACCTTGCTTTCCTTCGCCTTTGCCATTCCCTCCGGAGCCCAGGACTCGGAGAAGGACAAAGAGAAGCAAACCGAGCCCGCCAAGGAAGCTTCCGGCGACTCTAAAGCCGTCCCCAGCCTCCCGGAGGGCGTGCTGAACTTTTACGGTAAAGTCACCGGCACTGTCGAAGCCGTGGATGCACAGGGCTACATGAAGGTCAAAGTTTCAAAGGCCGAGGCTGATGCCGCCAAAAACAAAGCGACCAAACCCGAGTCACTGGTCGGCATGACGATCGTCGTAACCCCGCTGGCCAAAAAAGGCGAGGGTGCCGAGTCCGTCCTGGACGCTGCCGCGCTGGCATACGTCAAGGGCTCCAGAGTCGGTGATCCCGTCACCCTGGACGTCCGCGCTTCCAGCAAGGGCGTCGTTTTCCGCCTCCTCAAAGTCCCTACCGCCGCGGGGGCCAAATAATTTTCTTTCTCTTCTTCAAAATTAGGTCTAATGACCCGCTCCACTGCGGCGTTCACCCCAATTAAGCTACTCCCTCAATATGAATCAGGAACCAGAAGGCTACGACCAGCTCGACCACGAAAACATAGAAACCGTCTATGTTCAGCAGGAGGAAGAGCCGCGCCGCATGGGCTACTGGCAAACAATGGGCGGCGGCTCGCTGACCATCAGCCTCATCGTCCACGGCGTTTTTGTCATCATCGCCCTGCTCATCATCTGGCGTAATGTGGAAACTGTGGATCCCCCGCCGGAGTTTCTTCCCGGTGGCGGCGGCGGCGGCGGCGGCGGGGAAAAACTCGCCATCAAGAAGCAGAAAAGCGTCACTCACGCCCAGCCAAAGATGAAGCTGGCCTCCTCTGTGAACTCCACCGTCACACTGCCGGATGTGAAATCCACCCTTACCACGATGCCGGCACTGACCTCCCTGCAAATGGGCGGCGGCGGCCTTGGCAGCGGCGAAGGCGGCGGTCGCGGCTCAGGCAAGGGCAACGGCGTCGGTTCCGGCATCGGCGACGGCTGGGGCCCCGGAAGCGGTCGCGGCTTCATCGCTTTGCCCGCAGTTCTCCGCAGCCGTTGCTCCCCGGTCGAGCGTTCGCAGAAGATGAAGGAAAACGGCGGCAGCGAACAGTGTGAAATAGCCGTAAAACGGAGCCTCAAGTGGCTGAAGGAGAAGCAGAACAAAGACGGCTCATGGGGCGAATCGCACAAAGGCGGCATGACGGGGCTCGCGCTGCTTGTTTACCTCGGCCACTGCGAAACGCCGGAGTCGCCAGTCTATGGCGAGACGGTGCTCAAGGGCTTGACTTACCTCATGGAACTCGGCGCTAAGAACAAGGCTCCGTTCGATGGTATCTATTCCGAAAAGCCTTCGGTGGCGAGCAGCACCTATGAACACGGCATCGCCGCTTATGCGATGGGTGAGATGTATTCCTTCTCCAAACTCGGCACCAAACCCATCCCGGGACTGCGCGAGAGTTTTGAGCGCGGCGCCTCCATTGTTATTGAAAAGCAGGCACCAAGCGGCGCCTGGGGCTACAAGGACGGCATCGGCTACGACCAGTATGGCGGAAACGACCTCTCCGTCACCGGCTGGCAGTATCAGGCGCTCAAGGCCGCCAAGCACACCAACTTGAAAATCGCCGGGCTACCCGCCGCCATCAAGAAAGTGGAGAAATATCTCGAAGGTAAACAGACTCCGGACGGCGGCTTCGGCAACGCAAGCCGCGAGACGCACTACAATCAGTGGAACCTCACCGGTGCCGCTCTGCTCGGCCTGCAAACCCTGGGCGTCGGTAATGCCGGAGCCATCAACAAGGGTGTCCGCTGGCTCGTGGAACAGACGGAGAAGGAACCGCTCGACTGGAACAACGATTGCTACCTCTACACTTGGTATTACAACACGCAGGCTCTCTTCCAAAAGGGCGGGGCGTCCTGGAAGGTGTGGAATGATCAATTCCAGAAGCAAGTTCTCGACAATCAGTTGGAGGATGGCAGCTACAAGGTAGAGAGCGTGGGCTCCGTAGGTGCGGCTGGCTCCGGTGCCGCAGGTGGCGACACCAATGTTTATCGTGTGTGCCTGAGCACGCTGATGCTGGAAGTCTATTACCGCTATCTCAAAGTCGGCGACCGCGGAGCCGATAGTAATTCCAGCGGACTTATGCCGCTCAAGTAGCCGGGCATTACAGTTGTTTCGCGCGGGGCGATGGGTCAAACCATCGCCCCGTTACTTTTGTATCCGCCTGCCATTTCCGCGCATGGTCGAGAATTCTTTGAGCCGGGGAAAATGAACCTAATGAGCGCGCAGCGCGGCGCGTTCGATGGAGGAACTTAACAACGGTTTTTATGAAGCACTCCATTCCAAACAACGAACACCCGGAAGATCAAATCGAAGCAATCCTGCTGTTACCGGAAGCCGAAGACCGACGCCGGCCTGGCCTCTGGCAAAAGATCGGCGGTGGATCCCTCACCGTCAGCGTCATGGTGCATGGCGTCTTTGTGATCATCGCCCTGCTGCTCATCTGGCGGACCGTTCAGGAGCCGGACTCGGTGCCGGAAAATTTCATGACCGGCGGCGACCGGGGAGACCGGCTCGGTGAAAAGTTGGCGGCTCAGCAACGCCGAGCGGTCAGCCATGCGCAGCCCGCACGAAGAGTCGTTGCCCCGAATGGCTCCGGTTTCACCCTGCCGAATACATCCGCGATGCTGGTTTCAATGCCCGCGCAGCAATCACTCCTGATGGGCGGCGGCGGCACTGGGACGGGCAGCCAGGGTGGGGACCAGGGCGGGATCGGCAAGAACTTCGGCGGGAAGCCTGGCCGCGGATCCGGGCCGGGCGATCTTCCCGGACACGTTTCCATGCCTCCGCAGTTCCGCGGTCGTTGTTCGCCGGCGGAGCGGGCGCAGAAGTTGAAAGCCAACGGCGGCAGCGACCTGAGCGAGGCCGCAGTGAAACAGAGCCTCAAGTGGCTCCGGGACACTCAGAACAAAGATGGCTCGTGGGGCGAGTCCCACAAAGGCGGCATGACTGGCCTCGCGCTTCTCGCCTATCTCGGGCATTGTGAGACCCCCGAGTCCCCTGCCTACGGCGAAACCGTGCTCAAGGGTCTCACTTATCTCATGGAACTCGGCGTAAAAAACAAACCGCCTTTCGACGGCGTCTTTTCCGAAAAGCCAGCCACCAACAGCAGCACTTACGAACACGGCATCGCCACTTACGCCCTTGGGGAAATGTATTCCTTCGCCAAGCTGGGCACGAAACCAATCCCCGGCTTGCGCGAGAGCTTTGAGCGCGGCGCCGCAGTCATCATCGAGAAACAAAATCCGCACGGCTCCTGGGGCTACAAGGATGGCATTGGCTACGACCCCTATGGTCGCGACGACCTCTCCGTCACCGGTTGGCAGTTTCAGGCTCTCAAAGCCGCGGGCCACACCGGATTGAAAATCGCCGGACTCACCACCGCAGTCAGAAAGGTGGAGCGGTATCTGGAGAGCACGCAGACCGCTGATGGAGGATTCGGCAATCCCGATCAAAACCAGCACTACAACCAGTGGAATCTCACCGGTGCCGCACTCCTCGGACTACAAACGCTCGGCTCCGGCAATGCCGGCATTGTCAACAAAGGCACCCGCTGGCTCGTGGACCAGACCGAGAAGGTGCCGCTCGACTGGAACCGCGACTGCTACATCTACACATGGTATTACAATACGCAGGCGCTCTTCCAGAAGGGCGGCGCTCCCTGGAAAATGTGGAACGATCAGTTCCAGCGGCTCCTCATCGAAAACCAGAACGCTGACGGCAGTTACAAAGTGGAGGGAGCCGGTCCCGTTGGTGCCGCCGGGACTGCTGCCGCCGGAGGGGACGCGAACGTCTATCGCACGTGCCTGTCCACACTCATGCTGGAGGTCTATTACCGTTACCTCAAAGTGGGGGACCGCGGCTCCGACAGTTCCAGCAATCTGCTCCCGCCGAAATAAGAGGCCCGACGGCACCGGGAGTTCAGGTGACTGTCGCAGCCCCACCGGCTTGACACTCTGGTTTCCATGCGCCCTTTAGCGCCTCCCGCAGGTCCGCGGGCCTACTGATTTGAAGCGCGTTTTGTTTGTTTGCACCGGTAATGTCTGCCGCAGTCCCATGGCAGAGGGGCTCTTCGCGCACATGGTCAAAGGCCGCGGCGATTTCATCGTGGAAAGTGCCGGCATAAGCGCCATGGACGGGCAGAAGGCCAGCGGTCACACCGTCGAAGTGCTCAAGAGGCAGAAAATAGACCTCAGCAAATTCCGCAGTCAGGCCCTGACCCGTGATCTGGTGAATGAGGCCACTCACATTTTCTGCATGACCTATGGACACCGGGAAGCCATCGAACTTCTTTTTCCAAAGGCCGCCGACAAAACCTTCCTAGTTTGCGAATTCTGCGCGGACGATGACCTCATGGGCGAAGACGTGCCGGACCCCATCGGCAGTGGCCGGGGAGCGTACGAGGAGACTTTCGACACCCTCAAACGTGCGCTGCCCAGCGTGCTCGGCTACATAGACACCACCTGGAAGAAATCCCCCACCCCCGACACCGCCCCCATGCCCCCCGACACCACCGCCTCTCCATCGTCAAAACGAATCATCGCCGGAGCGGATCACGGCGGCTGGAAACTCAAGGATGCACTCGTCGGGCACCTGCGCAGTAAAGGCTTTATCGTTGAAGACATCGGAACCAACAGCGGCGAACGCGTGGACTACCCCGACTACTCGGACCGCGTTTCCCGCGCGGTGCTCCATGGAGAAGCCGACGCCGGGCTGCTCGTCTGCACCACCGGCATCGGCATGAGCATTGGCGCCAACCGGCACTCCGGCATCCAGGCCGCGCTGCTGCACACCGTCCACGAGGCCGAAATGACCCGCCGGCACAACAACGCGAACGTCATGACGTTCGCCGGAGCCACAGACGAAACGCTGGCGAAGGAGATTGCGGACAAGTTTCTCAGCACGGAATTTGAAAGCGGACGCCACGGTTGCCGCGTGGACAAGATGAACGCCGGAGTTTCCGTAACGGATCCTGCCGTCGCCGTCGCCATTCGCCGCGAAGAGCATCGCCAGCAGAACAACATCGAACTCATCGCCAGCGAAAACTTCACCAGCCGCGCCGTGCGTGAAGCGCAGGGCAGTGTCCTGACAAACAAGTATGCCGAGGGCTATCCGGGCAAACGCTGGTACGGCGGCTGCGAAAATGTGGATGTCGTCGAGCAACTCGCCATTGATCGCGCAAAGGAACTCTTCGGCTGCGACCACGTCAACGTCCAGCCGCACAGCGGCAGTCAGGCCAATGCCGCCGTCTATTTTTCCATGCTGGAATTCGGCGACCCCATTCTCGCCATGAACCTCGCCCACGGCGGGCACCTCACCCACGGAAATCCGGCCAATTTCTCCGGCAAATTCTACACCATCCACGCCTATGGCGTCAGTGAGAAAGACGGGCGCATTGACTACGATGAACTCGCTGCCAAGGCCTTGGAGGTGAAGCCAAAGATGATTACCGCCGGTGCCAGCGCCTACCCGCGCACCATTGATTTCCCGCGCATGGCCGAGATCGCGAAGAGCGTCGGCGCGCTGCTCTTTGTGGACATGGCCCACATCGCCGGGCTCGTCGCTGCGGGGGAGCATCCTTCGCCGGTGCCGCATTCGGATTTTGTCACCACCACCACGCACAAGACCCTGCGCGGTCCCCGCGGCGGACTGATCCTCTGCAAGGCGGCGCATGCGA
>JANOZA010000877.1:0-14694 GCA_031429155.1 Verrucomicrobiota bacterium
GTATTACGCGGATCAGGTGTTCAGCAGCCTTGCCGGCGTGCCGTTCATCGAGGTGCCGGGCGAGAACTTCACCACCACCTTCACCGGGCTGACGCCGTGGGTGGATCACTACTACGCCGTGGTGCCGGTGGACGCAGGCGGAGCCAGCAGTTCCGCATTCAACTACAGCGGCGCGTATGTGATCTCGCCGGAAGTGGTGTCGCGCGAGGTGGCGGTTTTCATTGGGGAGGAACCGTCGCCCCCGCTGCGCGAAGTGGTCTCCCGGGAGTTTTCAGTGGTGCGCCCGGATGCGACGACGCCGGCTCCGGTGACGGGTGTGGGCAGCGGCTTCACGGCTGCGACAGCGAGGACGGTATATGGGGCGATCAAGCTCGACTGGCCGGCCTACAACGAGTGGGCGCAGTCGGATGTGCGGCGGTATCGCATCTACGTGGGGCCGGCGTTCTTCAGCAGCGTGGCCGGGATGACGCCGTATGCTTTTTCCGCCGATGGCACGCAGTCGGCCATCGTCGCCGGGCTGACGCCGGAGACCATCTACTACGCGGCGGTGGTGGCGGAGGACGTGTTGGGGAATTTCAATCCGGTGGTCTATGCAGCCTCGGCGAAAACCTCCGTGGGCGCGCTGGGCAATGTGGCCAACCTGTCCGCCGTGCCCGCGCCAACCACAATCACCTACGGCTGGGATCTCGGCGGAGTGGGCGATGAACTGGCGGACTTCGTGCAGGAGTTCCGCATCTATTTCAATGGAGCCACTACTCCACAGGTGCTGGCCCCGGCGCTGCGGACCTGGACAGCCATCGGCCTGACACCGGAGACGGCCTACTCCCTGCGGGTGACAACGGTGGACCTGCTGGGCAGCGAAAGCGCCGGGGCCACGGTGAATGCGACGACGCTGGCCATCCCGGCGGGCACGGTGGACGGCGGCTTTACTGCTGATGCCAATGGCCGGGTGAACGCCATCGCCCTGCAGCCGGACGGGAAGATCGTGCTGGGCGGGGAATTCACGGCGCTCAACGGCGTCACCCGCCAGCGGCTGGCGCGCCTGCTGCCGGACGGTACGCTGGAGTCCGGCTTTTCGCCTTCTATCAGCACGGGCACGACGGTCTTTGGACTCACCGTGCTGCCGGACGGCAAACTAATCGTGGCCGGCACCTTCACTGCAGTGAACGGCGTGGCGCGGAACAATGTGGCCCGACTGTTGCCGGACGGCACTCTGGACGCTGCCTGGAATCCCAATGCCAACGCCATCGTGCGCGGCGCGGCGCCGCAGCCGGACGGAAAGATCGTGCTGGCGGGTGATTTCACCACCATCGGAGGTGTGGCGCGCAACAACATCGCCCGGCTGAATGCGGACGGCACGCTCGACACGGGGTTCAATCCCAACGCCAACGGCATCCTCCGCAATGCGGTGCTGCTGCCGGACGGAAAGCTAATCATCCACGGCAGTTTCACCACTGTGGGCGGCGTGGCTCGCAACCGGATCGCCCGGCTCAACCCCAACGGCACGCTGGACACAACATTCAATCCCAATGCCAGCGACGTCGTGTATGCGGTGCTGCCGCAGCCCGACGGGAAGCTGCTGCTCGGCGGCGCCTTCACCACCATCGGCGGCGTTACCCGCAACCGGCTGGCGCGGCTGAATGCGGACGGCTCGCTGGACACGGCCTACAATCCCGATGCCGGCAGCACCGTTTACAGCCTCGTGGCCCAGACCGATGGCCGAGTGCTGGCCGGGGGGCTATTCACCACCGTGGCCGGCATCGCGCGGAACCGCCTCGCGCGCCTGCTGCCCGACGGCGCGCTGGATGCCGGCTTCAATCCCAACGCGAATGCTGATGTCTTTGGCGTGGCGCTTCAAACGGACGGGAGAATCCTCGCCGCCGGCACCTTCACCAGCGTGGGAGGAGTCACGTGCAATCGTCTGGCGCGTCTGCACAACCATCCTGCCGGCGAGACCCTCACGGTGTCGGCACCGGCGCGCATCGAGTGGCTGCGCAGCGGGACTTCTCCGGAAGTGCAGAGCGTGACCTTCGAGTTCCAACCCGCCGGCGGTTCGGCCTGGACTCCGCTCGGAGCCGGCAGCCGCATTGCCGGCGGCTGGGAACGCACCGGTCTGACGCTGGCTGCCTCCGGTGCCATTCGCGCCCGGGCGCGCAGTTATGCCGGAATGTATGACGGTTCCGGCTCGCTGCTGGAAAAAATCGTGAGCTACACCTCCGACACCCCGCTGGAAGCATGGAAGCGGCTCCATCTCGGCGACCCTCTGGCACCGGATCTGGGCGACCCTGACGCCGACGGGAACGAGACGCTGCTGGAGTATGGCCTGGGCCTGCTGCCCACACGCGCGGAGGGCAGTCCCATCGCCGGCGGCACCGCAAACTACGCCGGCGGCCCCCGCCTGCGCCTTATGGTGCCGCGCGATCCCGCGCACCCGGACATCACAGTGGAGGTCCAGGCTTCCGCCAATGCGCAGACATGGACGACCGTGGCCTCCAGCGTGGCCGGCGCGCCCTTTTCCGGTCCCGGATATGTGGGCGGCGACAGCGCGACCCCGGGCCTCAAGACGGTGGAAATCCGCGATGTCGTGCCCGTAAGCAGCGCCGTGCGGAGATTCCTCAGAGTGAAAGTCACACGATGAATGCGATGCGACGCGTAGCGACTGGGAGTGGCGTGCCTATGGCCTCCATTGAAAAGCAGCGCCGCAGGCCACTTCTCTCTTCTTGCGTCCGTTTTGAAGTGCGCTTCGCGGATGGTTATAAATGGCGGCCATAGGCACGCCACTCCCCAGTCGCTCCGCGGCATCCTCGAACTCATGAACAAATCTCCCGACTTCCCCGATACTCGCTGGAGCGTGGTGGCGCGTGCGGCCGCGGAGGATTCTGTGCAAAAGGAACAGGCCCTGGCGGAGCTGTACCGGCTCTACTTTTATCCGCTGTATGCTTTCGCCCGGCAGCGGGGGCTGGATCAACATGCGGCGGAGGACGATACCCAGGACTTCATGCTCAAGCTGATGGCGGGCGGCTGGGAAAAGGCGGACCCGCTGCGGGGGCGGCTGCGGGCATTCCTGATGACGGCGTTCGCGCACTTCATCGCGGATCGCATCCGCGGGCAGCGGACGCAAAAGCGCGGGGGCGGGGTGGAGCATGTGTCGCTGGATTTCGGATGGGCGGAGGAACGCTATGGGGCGGAGCCGTCGGACGGGCGGACGCTGGAGGTGGCGTTTGACCGGCGGTGGGCGCTGGTGGCGTATGAGGCGGCGTTGGGGGAATTGCAGGCGCTGCGCGAGGCGTCGGGGAAGGGCGCGGAGTTTGCGGAGCTGCGGCAGTTTCTCTCGCCGCACATTCCGAAGACGGAGACGTATCCGCAGGTGGCGGCGCGGCTGGGGGTCTCCGCGGATGTGGTGGCCACACAGGTGCATCGGCTGCGCGGGAAGTTCCGCGATCTCATGCGCCGGCACATCGCGGATACGCTGACGCAGCCGAGGGAGCAGGACATCATGCAGGAATGGAGCGCTCTGCTGGAGGCGTTGCTGCGACCAGTCGGCGATTTGTAGGTGCGGATCATTTCCCCCCCGCCAGCACTTCGCGCAGCCACGAGATTTCTTCGTCCACTTCATGCGGCGCGCTGGTGGTGAGCGCGACTTCGGCTCTCAGACAGTCGCGGAAGCGTCCGCGGAGGCGATGCACTTCGCTGCGCAGGGTGTTTTCATTCACTCCCATGCGTTGCGCGGCCTCCACTGTTGTGGGCTGGCCCACGGCCCCGGCGGAAATCTGCGCCGCCATCACCGAGAACCTGCGAGCCAAAGACTTCACGGACCACCGCATCAGCCTTGCCCTCGCGCAGGCGGCGAAGGCGGTGCTGGCGAAGGATGCCGTCTTCACCCCGCCGCTCCCGACAGAGGTCCGCGAGGCCTTTCGTGCGCACTTGCTCAAGGCAGCCCCGCGGCCGTGGCGGCTTTTCTGGACGCCGTCCCATTGTTTGAAGAAGAAGGGGACGCGGGAGGCGCGGCATAGTTTCTGGATGGAGGCGATCCATTCCTCTTTCAAAGGCCGGGCTCCGGGGCCGCCTTCGCCGCCGACAATGACCCAATCAATGCCGGTGTGATCGAAGGTGCCGAGGTCTTCGAGCAGGGGTTCGATAGAGAGGAACTTCATGGCGGCTCCGGTGCGGCGGAGGGCGTCAATGCGGGGCAGGCCGTGGCGGCGGTTTTCCACAGTGACGCCCCACCAGATGTGGGGGGCGGCGGCGGCATCGGCGAGGCGGCCATTTAGATTGAGCAGTTGGCCCAGGGAGCGCTGAAATCCAACTGCCTCCCGGAGTGAAATCTCTGGCGGACTCAGCTAAGCCGAATCGTACAACAGCTCGCCCTGCGAAACAGGCTCGGCACGGATTCATGAATCAACGTTCTCAAACGAATTTTCTTGTCTTCCTCGCCGGTTCTTCATAAACCCTCCAAAATTACCCGGACCGATACTTTTTACCTATAACTCCGCCACCTAAATGAACACCTCAGTGAATTCCATCCTCCGTCCCTGCCTCATCTCGAAACTGCTGCTTCCGGGTTCTTGCCTTGCCGCCGCGTTTCTCGGTCCCTTTGCCTACGGTGGTGATTATCTCTTCGATAACCAGGCGGCCTCTACTTACCCGACAGACTGGAACGTCGCCGCGAATTGGAACCCCAATACGCTGCCGGGTGGACCGCTGGATAATGTCGTTTTCGCCAACGTGGGGGGCGGCATGAACACTAATCCCGCCGCGCTGACGAATTTCCTGATCAACAACGTAGCCTCGGCGACGATCAACCAGATCCGCTTCACGAGCGCGCCGGCCAATGCGACTGCGTTCAATATGCAGGCGGCCAGCGCCCAGACACTCACGCTGAATCAGATCATCGTCTCCGGAAACGTTCCCAACCCGCCCACCGTCGGCGGCACAGCAGCCAACAATGGCCCGTGGCAAATTCAGCCCAACGTGTCGCTGACTGCGGCGGTGGATGCGAACTACAACCCGACCGGAAAACTGCGGGTAGTCCACACCGCCGGCAGCACACTGCAGCTTCAGGGACAAATAACGACGGGAGCCGGCGGATTCGTGAAGGACGGCACAGGCCCGATGCGCTTCGGCACCAGCGGGGCGACGTTCACCAATTCCATCGGCGGGGATATCCTCATCAACAGCGGCACCCTCCAGGCATCGAATGCCGGCTCGGGCAATGTACTCGGCGGGACTGGCCGGATTCTCCTAAACGGCCCGGGCACTGTCCTCACGCTCAATAGTGACTACGCTACCAGCTACGGCCGCGACGTCGTCATCAACGCCAACGCCACCATCGGCACTGACCGCTCGGGCACCACCGCCATCAGCATGGTGCAGTCGCTCGGCACCATCACGGTCGGAGCCAACGACAAATACCTTACCCTGAACTCCGCCAACAGCTACGGCTACTCATTCGCCGGAGTGAACCTCGGCGCAAACACGCTGAACATGCGTAATGGGCTGAATAATACGGCCAATACCGACGCCACCGGCCACGCGGCGATGGGTGTGATCACGGGTTCCGGAACCATCAACATGTCCGGTTCGGGCGGTAACTCGGTCGTAGGCCTCACCTTCAACGCAGCGAGCCCCGGCTTCTCCGGCAAGGTCAATCTCTTTGAAGGCGGCAGCCACATCGTCACCGCCACCGGGGCGTTCGGCTCGGCGAATGTCACGCTCGGCGAGCAGTCCACCGTCCTGCCCATCACCTACCCGAACATCGCCGTCGGCAGCAGCGGATCGCCCATCGTGTTGAGCAATCCGTGGTCCGCTCTGCTGAAATACAATACCAACAACCCGACATCCGGCAGCATCATCGTCAACGGCTTGTCCCAAGTAAACATGGGCGTCGTGCCCAACGGCACGGACAAAATCACGCTCAACCGCTACGGCATCATCCAGGGCAGCAGCGCGGAACTGGCCGCATTCGACACGGCGACGAACCTCACCCTGCCCGCCGCCGACGCCATCATTGCCCACGAAGTCCTCGGCGGTTCCGATCCCGCAAACCTGCCCGCCACCGCCTCGCATTATTTCGGCACGGCGGCAAATCTCAACGGAGCCATCACCGTGGGCGCCGGCACCATGTGGAAAGGCGTGAGCAACGACCGCCAGTCCCGCACCATCGGCGGAGGCGCGACTACGCTGACGGTCAATGGCGGCGACAGCAACCCCGCGACTGCCGAGGTCTCCCTTTGTGGAATGAACTCGAACTCTCTGACCCTGCTCAACACCGCCGGCGACACCTTCGCCAGCACCACCGGCCAGAAGTTCACCATCGCCATCGAGGGCTACGGAAATGGCTTCAACGGCCTCGGCTCAGGTGCCTCCCCTGGCGGCACAGTAATCATCGGCCGGGCGGCCAGCCTCAACGGGCTTCAGTCCAATGTGGACGCCATCAACGTCAACAGCGGCAATGTGCAGTTCAATGCCGCCGGCGGTCTGGGTGGCGTGCCTCTCAGTATCAATAACAGCGCGGGCCTCGATATCGCCGGTGTCATCGGCAATGCGCTGGACGGCGTGATCAACGTCAACAGCGGCGGCACCATCGTCCTGAACGACGCCATCATGATGACCGCCGCGCCGGTGAACACCATCACCATCAATTCCGGCGGCAAGCTGCACCTCACCGGCAGCGCCCCGGCCAACATCCTCGCCTCCACCCAGCCCATCCTTTTTTCCGGCACGGGCCACACCGTCCGCCTCGGCGTGAGCAACATGCTGGCCGCCAGTGGATTGGCGGGCAGCGGCATCGACACCACGGTGCCCGACACAGGGGCCATCTGGGAAATAGCCGCCACCAGCGCCGTCGCGGGCGCGGCCAACACCTGGGGCACCAACCTCACTCCGGCGGCGGGCCAGACCATGCAGCAGACCTTCGGCCTGACCACGGACGGCGGCGTGATCACGAATGACAACGGCGGAACCCGTTTCCTCGACGCGAAGATCACCCTCGGCGCCACCGCGCCCAGCATCGTCGCCGCCTCCACGGGAACCAGCCTCGTCATCACCGACACAACCGGCGGCACCGGTGTCATCTCCGGCAGCGGCACCACGCCCATCCAGATCAATTCCACCACCCCGATCAACGGAATCACCAAAACTCACAATCCCACTGCCGCCCAGAACAACGACGCGGTTTATGAAAACACGCACAATGCCAGTCCGCAGGTCATCTTCACCACCGGCCTGAAATCCGGCACGGTGACCCTTGCCAGCGGTTCGCTCATTCTGGATGGTCCGGATGCCAACACGGTGATCACCGGCGACATCAACATGGGAGATGGCACCCGGCTTTATCTCGCTGACGGTGGCAGCGTCAATATAGGCAACGGATTCGGCGGCGCCGCTCCTCGCCGGGGTGACCTCACGCCGCTGATCATCGCCGGCACGCTCACCACGGGAACCATCAATGTCGGGAACAACAGCCGCATCGAAATGGGCCTGGATCAGACGGACCCAGCGCTCATCTCCTCCCTCGTGGGCGGCCGGGCGCAGGTCAGTCAGAAATTCGCCGTCGCCGCTGGAGCCGACCTCATGGACACCGATCGTCGGAATTTCTGGGTCAACCGCTCTGCCGGTTCCACGGCCCTGACGGTGGACCTGAACAACATCACGCTTGGAGCCAACGCCAACCTCTCCATTCAGGAGGCCAACACGGATGTCCGTGCCAGCATCACTATGAGCGGGGATGCCACCGTCTCCGGGTTCGCCGCCGGCGCGGGTTGCTTCGACCTGAAAAACGTGGGCGGCACGGGCACGCTGAAGATCGGGCGGCCGGACATGCCGTTCTCGGCGGTCGGACTCTACGGTTCGATCAACCCGAACGTCGCGGTGAGCAATGTTTACGGGCGCTTCGAGGTGCGCGATGGAGCGACCGTTCCCGCCGGATTTGTCTTCACGGATAATGCGGCCAATGCCCTCGCGATTCAGAGCGACCAAAATGCCACACCGACCGGCATCAACACCGGCACTGATCACACGCTTTCCATCTGGCAGGGCCAAACGGGAGCAGGGGGGACAAACCTGACCGCTGGCACTTTCAACATGAACGCGGCCAATAATGCCGCGGGACTGTATGTGGATGACGCGGCGACGGGTGCCTCCATCGTGAACGACATCCAGACGGGAATCACCCTCGGGGCTTCCGGAACGGTGGTCTTCTCCGCCCGGAGCAACACTGACGCCGCCGTAAACGGCATCGCCCGCATCAAGGACGTGAACGTAAATGCCGGCCACGCGATGCTCGCCACCCGTGACCTTACGGATCTGGAAGTGACGAACCTGAACGTCTCGACGAACGCCGTCGTCAAGGTGGACGGAGCCCGGACCGACGGTCGCGGGGCCGTGCGCATCGGCAGCGTGGCCGCGGGTGCCAATGATGTTCACTTCCAGGATGGGCGAACCACCATCAACGGCAATGTGACCGCCGGCAAACTGACGGTCGGCGGGACCTCGCTGGAGATCAGCCCGGCCGGTGCCGGCACGTCCACCATCGCGGCCAGCGCTGTGCAGGTGAATACGATGCTCGCCGCGAAGGGAGGCACTGTGGACTTCGGCTCCACCGTGCTCACCAGCAGTCCGGTCGGAACCAAAATCGGCGGCCTGCGCGAGGGAGTAATCGTCGGCAATGGAAACGACATGACCGGGGCCAACCCCGGCAGCACCGCCGCCACGGCCAACCTCTACGACACTGCAAATACCGGCATCCGCCTCGATCCGCGGGCGGGTCAGAACAACTACGCCGATGACAATGCCACCGTGACCAATGACACCGCTCGCGGCTGGAGCCGGAACCAGACATGGGTTTACTCCGGCGAAATCTATGACGCAGACGGGGTCTTCACCATGGCCGAGCAGATAGATGACAACACCCAGATCATCATTGATGGCGTGACCGTCCTTTCCAGCAATGGCCTCCTCGTCGGCGGAACCGGGCTCGGCTTCCAGGCCCCCTTCGAGGTGTGGCGCACCACCACCAACACGGCCACAAAGGACGGACTGACCAGCGGTTACACCCAGCCCATCACCGGCCTTGGCGACATCGGCATGGGCATGGCGAACACCGTCGGCGCGAACATCAATCCCTCCGGCGGCATCACGAATTTCGGCATGGGGGCCAACAGCGATGGATGGCACACCGTTGAAATCCGCGTCGGCAATGGAGCCGGCGGCGCCGCCTCCAATGTCGCCAACGCGTGGGGCAACTACTTCGGACTCGGCCTCAACAAGGACGGTGGAACGTCCCTCCTCGGCTCCGACTACAGCAAGGCGATAGACGACGGCAACAAGAGCCTCTTCCGCGCTGCCACCGTGGCGAAGGGCAACGTGGATGTGGACAACGGAGCCACCCTGAGTGCCGGAAGCGTTCAGACCATCGGCCTGCTAACCTTTGGCCGGAACGGCGCCGCCGGAGCCTCGACGGTCAACCTCTCCGCCGCCACCACGGGTGACGTGGATAAGGTCGAAATCGCGGCTGCAGCGACAGCTAGTTCTGCCCTGAATGTGCTCAACGTCGCCGGCAAACTGGTGGCCGGGCAGTTGAATGTCCCCGGTGGCAAGACTCTCGAAATCAACTCCGGCGGCAATGGTGAACTGGAAGTAACCCAGGGTTCGTCCCTCGCAGGCAATACCACGGCCTCCATCCTGCTCGAAGGAGGAACGCTCCGCCTTTCCAACCCCTCCGGCTCCGCCCTCGGTCACGCCGCCCTGACGCTCGACTCGGGCACGTTGCGAGGCAACGGCTCCACCACCGGGTCGGTTCTCGCCACCGGCGGAACCGTCATCGCCCCCGGCGCCAGCGTCGGCACGCTGGGCTTTGGCAGCCTCAATCTCGACACCGGCTCCACCTATGAGGTCGAAGTCACCGGCGCGGCCACCAATGACAAGGTCAACGTCACCGGCGGATTCACGGCGAACGGCATCATCAAAGTTACCCTCTCCGGCTACGCTCCGGTCGCTGGCAATGCCTTCGACATTGCCGACGGCACCATCACCGGCGCTCCGACGTTTGACTTCACCAGCGCCGTCCTCACCGCGGGCCTTGGCTGGGACACCACTCAGTTCGCCACCGACGGCACCATCCGCATCATTTCACTGGATCCCTACATTGCCTGGGCGGCCGGCTTCGGTTTGATCGAAGGCAAGACAGGCGACGACGACAAGGACGGCGACTCCAACCTGCTCGAGTTCGCCACCAACGCTAATCCCACTGCCGGCGGCTCCGGAGCCCGTGCCTTTGGCAAAGTCGTCCCGCTGAGCGGCGACAACGTCCTGACACTCACCGTCGCCGTGCGCAAAAATGCCGCATTCGCTGCCAGCGGAGCGAATCAGGCAGCCACCAAAGACAACGTCGTCTATACCGTCGAGGCCACCGACGACTTGACCACATGGACCACTGTCGTGGTGACAAAACTGGACCCCTCCGATTCAGCCGCCGTGCAAGCCGCCCTCGCTCCGCTGCCGACCCTTGGAGCTGACTGGGAATGGCATACCTTCCGCACCGACGACACGCTGGCGATCGACAACCGCGACCTGATCCGTCTCAGAGTTGCCGCTCAGTAGCCGGTCTTTTTGGATCCGCTTTGCGACATCCTGCCTGCTCAATTGCACCCCTGATTCGGCTTTTGCCGGGCCAGGGGGCTTTTCAGGCTCATCATTTCCCCCCCGCCAGCACTTCGCGCAGCCACGAGATTTCTCCGTCCACTTCATGCGGCGCGGTGGTGGTGAGCGCGACTTCGGCTCTCAGACAGTCGCGGAAGCGTCCGCGGAGGCGATGCACTTCGCTGCGCAGGGTGTTTTCATTCACTCCCATGCGTTGCGCGGCCTCAACTGTTGTTGGCTGGCCGGTCGAGCCCGGCAGGAACTCCCGCAGCACGGCGAAGCGCCCGGGATCCAGCACGTAGTCCGACTGCACGCGCTCAAAGGCTAGTTCCAGCATTCGCACGGCCCAGCCGCGGTCAAATTCCCGCTGATCGTCCTCTGTCGCCGGCATCAGGAATTCATCATCATCCAGGCTCACGTCAGAGGCGCCGCCTCCGCGCTTCTTCGCATCGCGGTGGTCGAAGTGCTTCGTCAGAAAATAGACGGCCGCGCCGCACAGATAGGAACGGAAACTGCCCTTTTGCCGGTCCGCGCGCCGCAGGAGTGACTTCTGCATCGCGTGGAGGAAGAATGCCTGGACTACATCATCGAGATCCCCCTGCGGCACTCCGCGGGCGTGGAAGAATATCCGCACCGGACCGCGATAGCGGTCATAGAATTCCCCCAGCGCCGCAGACGCGCTGCTGTCGCCGTGCAGCGTCGCCGCTGCGAGGAGACTCCAGTGAGTGGTGGGAAAGGCCATAGTGGTGAGCGCGATCCAACCACAGTCGCGGCCTGCTGGCAACTCGCGACGCTCTCAATCACGCTCCTCCAACTTGCGAGTATCGCCAGGACTTCCTGCCCATTCCGACTCCATCCGCTTCTGCGGAAGAGTGGAAGAGGCGGAAAGCTGGTTGCGTTGAGAGTTCTTCGCGGAACACTTCGCGCGCCTACCCCATGAAAGCCTCCCTTCTTAACGCCACTCTCGCCCTCTCTTCCCTCGTTGCCTGCGAAATCGCTTCAGCCGAAGCCGCATCAACGGACTGGCCCACGTGGGCTGGGAGTAATTCCCGCAATATGGTCGCGCCCGGCAAGAACCCGCCGGTGGCATTCGATCCCGGGAAGAAGCTGAAGGGCAAGGATGAGGTGGACACGGCGACGACGAAGGGGCTCAAGTTTGCGGTGCCGCTCGGCTCGCAGGCATACGGCACGCTGTCGGTCAGCAACGGCATGATCCTCCTTGGCACCAACAACGAGAAGCCGTTCGACACGAAATACTTCGTCAAAAACAAGGACAACGGTAAGACCGTACCCGAAGACCGCGCCATTCTCCTCTGTCTGGACGAGAAGACCGGTAAAATGATTTGGCAACTCCCCTCGCCCAAACTCGGCACCGGAAAAGTGTCCGACTGGGAACTCCTCGGCATGTGCTCCGGCGCTGCCGTTGATGGGAAGCTCGCCTATATCGCCACCAATCGCTGCGAAGTCCTTTGCCTCGACATGGAGGGTCTCAAGAACGGCAATCAGGGCTACCAGGACGAGGCGAAGTATTACAGTACCGTGGACAACAAGATCGTCGCTCCTGGCGACACTGACGCCGACATCATCTGGCGCTTTGACATGCGCGAGGACTGCGGTGTTTTCCCCCACAACATCACCAGCAGCAACGTCCTCGTCATGGAGGACCGCGTCTATGTCACCACCAGCAATGGCGTGGACTGGACGCACACTAATATTCCCGCTCCCGAGGCTCCGAGCCTTATCTGCCTCGACAAAAAGACCGGCAAGCTTCTCGGTGAAGAAGGCAGCGGCATCAGCAAGCGCTGCCTGCACTGCTCATGGTCCAGCCCCGCAGAGGCGATCGTCGGCGGCAAGCCGCAGGTCATCTTTGGAGCCGGTGACGGCTATTGCTACGGCTTCGATCTCACCTTCAAAAACGACGGTGAGTTTGACATCATCAATGAACTCTGGCGCTACGACGCCAATCCCAAAGAATACCGCATGGATGGCGACAAGAAGCGTGACTACAACACCTACGAAGGCCCCAGCGAGATCATCGCGACACCCGTAGTCTATAAAGGCAAAGTCTATACCCAAATCGGGCAGGACCCTGAGCACGGTGAAGGCAAAGGATGCCTGAGCTGTATAGACCCGTCGAAGACCGGCGACCAGAGCGGCAAGGCGGTGTGGACCTACAAGGGGATCAATCGCTCGGTGTCCACGCCGGCCATCGTGGACGACATTCTCTACGTCGCCGATTACTCCGGCATCATCCACGTTCTCGACGCCATCACCGGCGCCAAGCTCTCCACCTACGACACCAAGGGCCACATCTGGGGCAGCACTCTCTACGTGGACGGCAAGCTCTACATCGGCAACGAAGAGGGCGAACTCCACATTCTCAAGGCCGGTAAGACTCTCGAAAAAATTGCGGTCATTGATTTCCCCGGCTCCATCTTCGCCACCCCGGTCTTCGCCAACGACACGCTCTACATCATGACCATGAGCCAGCTCTACGCCTTTGGCGTGAAGTAAGAACTGCTGACGGGAAGGTGAGAAATTCCTGGTGCGTTCCGCACATCAGAGCTTGACGGAGCCCCCCCGTTTCCGCTTCTTGGCGCACTCACTATGAAATTCCCCGCCCTATTCTCCATCGTCAGCCTCACCGGCATCACCGCCCTCCACGCCGCTCTGCCGGCCAAGCCTTCCGCCGGCACCGACTGGCCATCCTATCGCGGCCCGAGCGGCGATGGTGTCGCCACTGCAGACTTCGGAAAGGCATGGACTTCCAGCGGTCCGAAAAATCTCTGGAAGGCGGAAGCCGCCAACGGCTTCAGCAGCATCACCGTGAGCGGCAACGTCGCGGCTACGCTCGTCACCCGGGAATTCGAAGGCTCTCCCACTGAGCATTGCGTCGCCTTCGATGCCACCACCGGCAAGGAACTCTGGGCCATGCCGCTGAAACTGGCTAAGTACAACGGCGGCGGAGACGCCGGCGGCGGGGGTGACGGTGCCCGCAGCACTCCCACGCTCGACGGTGACAAAGTGTACGTCTATGGCTCCAACCTCGACCTTTACTGCTTCGAGTCGAAGTCCGGTAAGCAGGTCTGGAAGAAGGACATCGTGGGAGAATACGCCGGAAAGAACATTCAGTGGCAAAACGCCACCTCTCCGATCATCGAGGAAGGACTTGAGATCGTGGGCGGCGGCGGCTCCGGCGCTGCTTTCCTTGCATTCGACAAAGCGAATGGCTCCCTGAAATGGAAAGGCGAAGACGACACCATCACCCACGCCACCCCCACCGTCGCCACCCTGCACGGTACGCGTCAGGTCATCTTCTTTACGCAGAAAGGTCTCGCTGCCATCGCCCCCAAAGATGGCAAGGTTCTCTGGCGCCAGGCATACAAGTTCAGCGTCTCCACCGCCGCCTCCCCCATCGTCTTTGAAGACATCGTCTATTGCTCCGCCGGCTACGGTGTCGGTTCCGGTGCCTACAAGATCGAAAAGAAGGGCAACGACTGGAGCAGCAGCGAAATCTGGCGCAAAGAGGGCAACGACATCGCCAACCACTGGAGCACGCCGGTCTGCAAAGACGGCTACCTTTACGGCATGTTTCAGTTCAAGAACTACGGGAACGGCCCCGTGAAGTGCGTGGACATCCGCACCGGCGAAACCAAATGGAGCCAGGCCGGATTCGGCCCCGGCAACGTCATCATCTCCGGCGACCGCGTTCTCGCCCTCTCTGACAAAGGCGAACTCGTCCTCTTTAGCGCCTCACCCGACGCCTACAAGGAACTTGCCCGCGCCGACGTGCTTGACGGCAAATGCTGGAGCACTCCCACCCTCGCCGGTGGACGCATTTTCGCCCGCAGCACCACTCACGCCGCCGCTTTCGAGATCGCGAAGTAATAGCGGCGGCAGTCTCGGTCCATCACTCCACCGTCACGCTCTTGGCCAGGTTTCGCGGCTTGTCCACGTCGCGACCGAGCGCCACGGCGGCGTGGTAGGAGAGGAGTTGCAGCGGCAGGATGTTCAGGATGGGCTGGAGCATCTCGATCGTGCGCGGGACGAAGATCA
>JANOZA010000878.1:0-12677 GCA_031429155.1 Verrucomicrobiota bacterium
TTCCCCATCTTTTCCTTCACCTTCGCCCTCACCGCCTTCACCTTCTTTGTCGCCCTCTCCTTTGTCGCCGTCATCAGCATCGGCATCACCGTCCGCGCCGACCTTGCCTTTGACGTCTTCGTTGCCTTTGTCGCCGCTGCCTTCGCCGGGGTCGGGGCCGTCTTTTCCAGCACCCTCGCCTTCCTCCTCGCCCTCTCCCTCGCCTTCGCCTTCACCACTTCCCTGCCCTTTGCCTTTGCCCTTCCCCTTGCCTTCGCCCTCGCCTTCCCCCTCACCCTCGCCTTCGCCCTCGCCCTCTCCTTTTTTGCCCTGCTGCTCAGAGGCCTTCTGCTTTTTGATGTCGCGCAACTTCTCGATGAACTTCACCACTTCATCGTGGTTCTTCCGGGAGTCTTTGCTTTCGGGCTCAAGAATGATCGCCTCCTGATAGTGCTCCACGCTGTTCTCACACTGCCGGATGACGGTGTCGAGATACTTGAGCGTGACCTCATACTTCTTCGCCTGCTTCTTGGACTTGGCTTTGGAAAGATTGATGACGCGCTGCTTCTCGGCGGCTTTGGCGCGCTCGAAGACACTGCCCGCCAGATTGTAGTGAGCGCGGGCGCGAATGCGGAGGTCGTCCGAGGAAAGTGCGACGCCGAACGAATCCATAGCCTGCTCCATCATGCCACTGTCGAACTTCTCGCTGTCGGCGAGGGCCGCCTTGTAGGCAGCCACGCCGCGCCCCATTTGGAGCCGGTCCAGTTCCTCGTCTGGAGCTTTGGCGGAGAGGCGGGAGAAATTGAAGACCGAGTTCCGCCAGTCACCCACTTTGTAGAACTTCCACGGATCCCCTGCTATCGGCGCGGGCTCGGGTTTCTCAGGCGCTTTGGCCTCCGCAGCCTTTTCCACAGGCTTCGTTTCACCGTCCTCTTTCACCACCGGCGGAGGCTGTGTCTCCGGGGCAACTTTCGGAGCCGGCAGCAGATCATCCTGAGCCTGCGCAGCGGGCGGCACGGCGAGAAAAACGATAGCCAGTGCGGCGATGGCGGCAGTGCCGGCGGCAGGCAACGCGACGCGGTGCCTCCTCACGATGCCGGTGATGAAGGCGGCGGTCAGGCTGATGAGCCCGGCGCAGAGTGGCCAGCGGTAGCGGTCCACGGCAGTTTCGATGGTTTTGCTGTTCATGGCGGAGCGTTGGAGTTTGGAGAGGATGATGTCTATGCGCGAGTCGCTGATGCCCGCGCCGTCGAGGTTAAGATAAAGCCCCCCGGTGATGGCTGCAATTTGAGTGAGGACTTCTTTCTTGAGCCGGGTGAGCACCGGCTTGCCCTCGCGGTCGCGCTGAAAGCCGCCGGGGGCGACAGCGTCCGGGATGAGACCGCCTTCAGGCTTGCCGACTCCGACGCAGATGACGGCGAGTTTGGCCTCACGGGCGCGCTTGGCCGCGGCGAGGGCTTCGCCTTCCAGTTCCTCTCCGTCGCTGAAGATCACCATCGCCTGCTGACCGGAGAGATCGGATTTCTTGAACGTGGCAATCGCGAGATCTATGGCCCGCGCCATGTTCGAGCCGCCGCGGGGAATGATGTCCGTGTCGATGGACTGGATGCTCTCCATCACGGCATCGGTGTCCGGCGTGATCGGCGCATACATAAACGCTGAACCTGCGAACGGCATCAGGCCGACGCGGTCATTACGGAGCCGCTTCACCAGATCTTCGGCAGCCATTTGAGCGCGCTCCAGCCGGCTGGGCAGCACATCGTTAGCCAGCATGCTCTTGGAGGTATCAATGGCGATGATGAGGCTGCGACCAGTGCCTTTGGATTCCTCGCTGATGACCCCATACTGCGGCTTGGCCAGCGAGGCGGCGAAGAATGCGAGGGCCGTCAATTCCAGGGCGATCACCACCCACGAACGCCCCCGCCCGGTGCTGTAAAGCAAGCCATCGAGCAGCCGCGGCGAAGCCAGCCGGCCCACGCTGCGCCGGGCGCGGGCATCCCCCAGCACCTTCAGCACGATGAGCACCGGGATGACCAGAAGCAGCCAAAAGGCGGACGGGTTGGCGAAAGACAGTTCCATGGATCAGGGATAGCGGCGCAGAAGGGTGTGGTGCAAAACCAGCGTGAGAAATCCGGTGATGACCGCGCCCCAGAGCGGCCAGTGGTAGAGTTCATCAATGAGCGTGCTCCGGCGCACGATGAGCTTCGTCTTCTCAAGTTGGTCAATTTCCCGGAAGATGTTGTCCATCGCCGTCGAGTCCTTGGCGTGGTAGAACCGCCCGCCGGTGATGTCAGCCACCTCCTTGAGCGTCTTCTCATCGAACTCCTGACGGATATCCGCGCCGCCGCCGCCATAGGGGGAATTGGTAAGCTCCGGCACGACGTGGTGGCCGTAGGTGCCAATGGCGACGGCGTAAATCTTGATGCCGAGCTTCGCCGCATGACGCGCGGCCTCCGGCGGGAGGAGGCGTCCTGAATTGTTCGCGCCATCGGTCACGAGGATGATGATCTTGCTCTTGGACTCCTTGTTCGTCAGTCGCGTGCTCGCAGTGGCGATCGCGCTGCCGATCGCCGTGCCCATTAGGTCGGGAGTCTGGCGCAACACGTCGAATCCGATGCTCTCCAGCGTTTCCTGGAGCCAGTTCTGATCGAGCGTGAGCGGCGAAGCCAGGTAGGGCTTCCCCGCGAAGACGACAAAACCGATGCGGTCCGTCGCCCGGTTCTTGATGAAGCTCTTCACCACGTTTTTCAGCACAACGAGGCGGTTCACGATCTTCCGTGAGCCCTCCACTTCGTAGAACATGTCGCGGATGGACATCGAGAGCGAGAGGTCGAGTGCGAAGAAGATTTCCACGCCGCTTTCCTCGATCTTTTCCTGCGCCGTCAGCTTTTGCGGGCGCGCCAGAGCGGTGACTCCGGCGGCGATGGTGATGAAGACGAGGAAGACGCCGAATTTTCCCAACGCCGAACTGGTGCGGCGGCCCAGCGATTGCAAAAGATGAAGCGAGCCAAACTGCACGACCGACTGCTCGCCGGCGCGCGATTTGAGAAACGCGAGGATCGGAAGGAGCAGCAGCGCCCAGAACCAGTGCGGCTGTTCAAACTGGAAGTTATCAGGAAGCAGTCGCATCGGTAAGGGCCGGGCCGGAGGACGGCGGAGCGGCGGTGACGGGTTGTTTGAGCGCAGCACTCACCGCCTTGAGGGCAGACTCAGCGCCGGCGAGGAGACCATCACGGGTGACCGCAGTGGACGAGGAAAACTTCAGGGCATCGCAACCTTCGAGCACGTCTGTGAACGCCGTTACCATCGGCGGCGGCGGCGCCACCTCAGCACGTCGGGCCTTGCCGAGGATTTCCTCCGTGGTGGCAAAACGGGCCAGCATTCCCACCCGCCTGTGGAGGAAAGTCCGGATAATCTCCGAAAGCGCCGCTCCAAAGGCCGGCGCGTCCAGCGACTCCGCCCGGCGGCGCAGAGCCTTGATCTCCCGCAGCGCGATCTTCTCCGGCCTGCCGGGAACCCCGGGAATCGCCGCCCGGCGGAACATTCCCGCGAGGACGCCTATTATAATACCCAGCACGACGAGCCCCAGCACCACGGCCCCCACCCACCACCACCATGCTGCTGCCTGCTCCACAGCGGGGGACTGCGGTTCGGCGATTTTTTCGAGTTCGGGAAAGGGAAGCATGTCGGGGAATGGCGCGGACAGTAGGAGGACTTTTCGGAAAAGCAAAACGCGAGCCGGTTTTTCGCCGGGACTGAAGATTTCCCAAAACACAGCGCTACCGGGCGGGAAATTGGCGGACTGTTCTCCTCCCGGCGACATCCCCTGGACATCCCCGCTCGCCGGTGGCAAGCGCCGGGCTCCATGCAGCAAACCATCGTCACTCTCGACCTCGAAGGCGTTCTCGTCCCGGAAATCTGGATCGCCTTCGCCGAACGCACCGGCATCGAAGGCCTGCGGCTCACCACGCGCGACATCCCGGACTACAATGTCCTCATGCAGGGCCGGCTCAAACTCCTCGACGAGCACAACCTCAAGCTCGCCGACATCCAGGACGTGATCGCCGGACTCACCCCGCTGCCGGGCGCGAAGGATTTCCTCGACCAGCTCCGCGAACTCACCCAGGTCATCATTCTGTCGGACACGTTTGAAGAATTCGCCCAGCCGCTCATGCGCCAGCTCGGCTGGCCGGCCCTCTTTTGCCATCGCCTCGAAGTCACGCCCGACGGTCGCGTCAGCGGCTACCGCCTGCGCCAGGAAAACCAAAAGCAGAAGTCCGTCGCCGCGTTGCAGGGACTCAATTACCGCGTCATCGCCGCCGGCGATTCCTTCAACGACACCGCCATGCTCCTGGAAGCCGACGCCGGATTCTTCTTCCACGCCCCTGCCGCTATCCGCGCTCAGTTTCCGCAGTTCCAGGGCTTCGACGACTACGGCGAACTTCTTGCCGCCATCCGCGGGGCGATGGCCGGAGCATAGTGGGGCGGGTGAGTGAAGATGCGGGCTGTCCGGGAGGTGGTGCAAGAAGCGTAACATTCCATCCCTGTGAAACTATAGGGCGCCTGTGTCGCGTCAGCGACAAAGGACGGTAGCCGTGGACTTCAGTCCACGGGACGCCCGACGCGACATGTTCCGTCGCGTCAGCGACGGCGGAACCCCGTGGGACGGCACGTGGGCGCCGCGCAAGGCTCGCGGATTCCTGTGTCGCTGACGCGACACCTTGGACTTGATTCCTGAAACCGTGGACTGAAGTCCACGGCTACCCTCCGGTGTCGCTGACGCGACAGAGACATCCTGCAAGTTGACTGATATACGCCGCTAGCCCTCCAGCGAAATCTCCCGCACCCGTCGCTTCAGCTCCACCTTCTCCTTCTGGAGCGCGGTGATCTCCATCAGCAGCTTCATGGCCGACTGCGCGGGCAGGCCCGGCTGGCGCTGCTGCACCGTCAGCTTATCAATGAGCATGTTCACCTCCGCGAGACGAAGATAGTCCGCCGCACTTTGCGCCGCTGAGGCATCACCGGGCGGGGAATTGTCGTGCAGCACCGCCGTCGCCATCATCTCCTCTTCCGCGCTGAGGCTGGAAAGCCACGCCGACACCGACTCCGGCCTCGCGGCGTCCAGCGGGGCGTGGAGCGCCTTGTCAATGAGCGCGCCGCCCGCGAACGCCGTCCACGGCAGCGTCGCCGTCTGCTTCGCCATCCAGTCGCGCGCCTCCGGGCAAGTCAGCGCCAGCTTGAGCAGCAAACGCACCGCCGGATTCTCGATCACCAGCAGCGGCGTCTCTTCCGGCTCGTCCCGCCGCGGCATATTCGCCTCTCGCTCCGCCGTCTGCTCTTTGTTCCGCAACATCGTCTTCGCGTGCGCCGTCACCATGCGGCGCAGTTCATCCACCGGCGCAGAAAGCTTCATCGCCGCGCGATTCATCGCCGCGTCCTGCGCCATGCGGTCGCGCAACTTCGCGATGCTGCCCGCCACGTCGGTCAGCAGTTTCATCCGCTGCTGGAGATTGTCGGGGTCTACCGACGGCAGCCGCAAATCAATGAGCCAGTCCGTGTAGTCCTTCGACTTCTCCAGGTGTGAACGCAGCGCCTCCACGCCGTCGCGCTGAATCAGCGAATCCGGATCGTCGCCCTTCGGCAGCGTCGCCACCCTCACAAACAGCCCCTCCTTCGACAACTCCGTGAAGCAACTCTGCGCCGCCTTGTAGCCCGCATTGTCCGCATCGTAGCAAATCACCACCTGCTCCGTGTGCCGCTTCAACAGCCGCGCATGTTCCGGCGTGAACGCCGTGCCCAGCGGCGCCACGATATTTTCCACGCCGTTCTCAAAGCACACGATCATATCTATCTGCCCCTCACAGATGATCGCCGACTGCGCCTTGTGGATCGCCCGCTTACTTTTATCGAGTCCGAAGAACACCTCACTCTTGGAAAAAATCGGCGTCGCCGGCGAGTTCATGTATTTCGCGGGCGACGAATCCACGTCCAGAATCCTCCCGCTGAAGGCGATCACATCCCCGTGGTCATTGCGGATGGGAAACATCACCCGGTGCTTGAAACGCGGACGCCCGCCACGCTCAGGATTCCCCTCCTCCCGCGGCGAATAGATCCCGCCCTCCACCAGCAGCGACTCCTTGAATCCCTTCTCCTGCATGAACTCCCGGTACATCCCCGGGTCCGCCGGCGCATAGCCTATCAGCCAGCTCTTCGCCACCTCCGACCCCAGCCCGCGCTTCTTCAAATAAGCCCGCGCGTCCTCCGCGAGCGAATTCCGCAGCAGCAACTGATGCCACCACTGCGCCACCTCCCGGTGCAGCGCCAGCAGCCGCACCCGCAGCGCCGTCTTCTCCTCACTCTCCGCCGATCCCGCCTCCTCGATCAACTGCACCCCGCACTTCCCCGCCAGCTTTCGCACCGCCTCCACAAACGGCAGATTCTCATAGTCCATCACAAACCGGATCGCCCCCCCGCCCTTCCCGCAGCCGAAGCAGTGAAACGTGTTCCTCGTCGGGCTGACATTGAATGAGGGCGTCTTCTCCGCATGAAACGGACAGCACGCCATGTAGTTCACCCCCGCCCGCTTGAGCGGAAAGTACGCACTGATGACATCCACGATATTCACCGTGGCGATCACCTGCTGGATGGATTCCTCCGCAATGCGTCCCATGCCGCACAGAATGCGGTCAGTCTGAGAAGACAAGCACGCGTGGCGGTAGCGGAGCGGAGCCCTGGGAGTGGCGCGCCTATGGCCGCCATTCGAAAACCAGCGCCGCAGGCCACTTCTCCACCCCGGCGTCCCCGGCGCGTCCTTCTCCACCCCGGCGTCCCGGGCACGTCCGTTGGGAAGTGCCGCTTCGCGGGTGTTGGCAAATGGCGGACGGAGTCACGCCACTCCCAGTGCCCCCGCGCCGCCACCTTCGCCTTGCCATCACCTGCCCCGGCGCCCATCCTCCCGCCCATGCCTGCGAAGAACAATCCGCCCGCCGCCTTCAAGGAATACCCGGAGCCGAAGTTCCCGTCGGATAAGGCCCGCGACGCCTACCGGAAGGCGCAGGGTATTATAAAGGACGCCTCGCAGCGGAGACGCCTGGCAGCGGATGCAGGCGGGGGAGGAGGTCACTGATTTGGGAACCGCGCTGGTGAGCGAGGGCCTCACCGCCCTGCCGCCGGAGATCGGGCAGCTCACGGCGCTGACGGTGCTTGACCTTTTCAACAACCAACTGACGGCGCTGCCGCCAGAGATTCGGAAACTTACGAAGCTGCGGGCGCTGTACCTGCACGGGAATGACGCTCTGGGCGTGCTGCCGGAGGTGCTGGGGAAGACAATTTCTGAAACGGGCCGGAACCACGAAAACGCAGCGGACCCGCGAGCGATCATGGACTATTACTTCTCTCGGCAGCGAGGGAAAGACGTCGACGGTGATTCTGGAGGGGTGCAGTTGAGAGGTGTTTCCAGAATTGAAGGCGCTCCAGGCATTCCCCAAAGACGTCGAGCCGCTGCGGGAGTGGAGGCCGCGGAACGCGGGGTGGTATAACGTGGTGGAGGCGCTGCGATTGAAGATCGTAAAGATGCAGACGGCGCGGAAGGGGTGAGGCTAGGGAAGCACCTCGACATTGACCTCGCACATGGCGGAGCGGCCGGAGTCGTCGAAGACGCGGAGACGGGAGGTGCCGGGCTCGGCGGCCCAGAGGAGCGGGGTGGCGGGGTCGGAGGAGCCGATGAATTGCGCGCCGGAGAACCAGAAGACGGTGCGGACGCCGGGGGCGGCATCGGCCTGGAGCGGGAGGGTGCGGCGGGCGGAATCGGAGGCGCGGAAGGAATACGTCAGGGCCTTGCGCGGCGAAGAGATGCGCGGGGCGTTGCCGGCGATGGCGGCGCGGGATTCCAGTGGCGGTGGTTCGCGGCGCGGCACGCCGGCCTGACGGAACATTTCCAGCATCGCGGACGGCCAGCATTCGCAGACTTCGCGGCGGAGGCCGGGGCGGCCGTCATTGGAGGCCACACGGAGGCCGGTCTGCGCATCAATGTAAATTTCCTGATGCAGCGAGCACGCGGCCACCGGCGAAACGCCGGGCAGATACCAGCCGGGCTGATGATGCGGACAGTGAGGGCCGGGGAGTTGTCCTGACACGGCGCAGAGGTCCACTTTCGCAACGCCCGCGGGTGGTGCATCGGGTGTGTGTGGCAGCGCGAGGCGGGCGAGGGTTTGGAACAGCAGCGGCCCGGCAGTGACACGACCTGTCAGGGCGGCGTTGGCTTTGCCCGCGAAATCGCCCAGCCAGACGACGAGCACATGATCGCCGCAGATGGCAGCGGCCCAGGAATCGTGGAAGCCGTGGGAGGTGCCGGTCTTCCAGGCCACGTGCGAAAAGCCCGCTGTGTATTCTTCGCCCGGCGGAGGCGGGTTCTTCGCATGAAGCATGTCGCGCACGAGGAAGCACGCGGCGGGCGTGAGGAGTGACGGTCCTGTCTCCGGCGTCTGATCGCGCAGGAAATGCAGCGGGCGGGCGATGCCGTCCGTGGCGAGCATGGCGTAAAGCGCGGCGGCTTCGTCCATGCGGACCTCTGCTCCGCCGAGTGTGAGGGTGAGTCCGTAATGGCTGGCCGGATGCGGGAGGTGGAGGCCGGCGGATTTTAGGAAGCCGTAGAAGCCCGGTCCTTTACCGGAATCCAACTGCTGCATGAGCGCGACGGCGGGCAGATTGCGGCTGCGATAGAGTGCATCGGCGGCAGTGACGGGGCCGGCGAAGGCGCGGTCGAAGTTCTCCGGCTTCCACTCGCCGAACGCGGTGGGCGAATCACTGAGCAGCGAGCGTGGATGGATCAGCCCGCCGTCCATCGCGAGGCCGAAGAGGAACGGCTTGAGCAACGAGCCCGGAGAACGCCGGGACTTGATGCCGTCCACCTGGCCGCTGATGAAGGCATCGGAGAAATCCGCCGAGCCGACATACGCGCGCACTTCCCGCGACGCCGCGTGAACGAGCATCGCCGAGGCATTGCGGATGCCGCGGTCGCGCCAGTCGCGAACGAAATCGGTGATCGACCGTTCCAGAGTTTCCTGCTGTGCGGCATCCAGCATCGTGTGCAGTGACGCGCCATCGTTCTCCGCCAGCACCCGGCGCGTGAAGTGCGGAGCATTCTGAGGCAGAGGCTGGCGCGAGGCGTGCAGCCGGAAGTCCCTGTCTCCCGGCGCGCTCTCGCCGCGCAGCGTTTCGCAAAGCCCGGCCTGCAGCGTGGCGAACGCGGCATCCGGCTCCGCACGCGCCGGACTCCGACGGGCGGGCCGCTGCGGCACGAGGCTGAGGGCGACACATTCCCGGAACGACAACTCCGCCGGCTTCTTCCCCAGCCAGCGCACGCTCGCCGCGCCGATGCCCTCGACGTTTCCACCGTACGGCGCGAGGTTCAGGTAGGCTTCGAGGATTTCGTCTTTGCTGTAGTGCCGCTCGAACTGAAGGGCGCGGAACATTTGCTCCGCCTTGCCTGCGACGGTGCGGGTATTGAGCCCGTAGCGCAGCCTCGCGAGTTGCATGGTAATGGTGGAAGCTCCGCCGCGCGGCGAGCCGGTGAGCACGCCCCACACGGCCCGCCCCAGCGACACGGAGTCCACGCCGCTGTGTCCGCGAAACCGGTGATCTTCATGCGCCAGGGTGGCAGCAATGAAGTCCGGCGGCATATCGCTGAGCGGCGTCCAGAGGCGATACTTGCCGTCGGCGGCGAGTGTCAGGGATAGGAGTTGGCCATTCCGGTCCTCAACACGGCGAGAGAATATCAGGTCCGGCGGCAGCAACTCACCGCGCGGCAGGCAAAGCCATGCGACGACGAGCAATGCCGCGAGGATGAGCGCGCGGCGCAGCCATTTCCTGAACTTACCCACGGCTCTTCACGGTGATGGTGGATGGAAGCCCGCGCGCGTGGATCGCGTGATCATACATGCTGGAGGCGGACGCCGGCGGGACGGTGAAGATTCCGGCGCAGACGGGTTTCACGCGATAGTGGAAGTAGAGCGTGTGCTGCGGGGCGACAGAGCAGTAGAAGATGTTGCGGTCTTCCCGGACATCCACGGAGTCAGCGCCCTGCGCGCCATTCGGACCCGGCGTGAGCGAGCCGGCTTCCAGTTCAAATCCGCACGGCAGCAGATCAACGAGGGCGATGTCCCGCTGCGCTTTTGTCGTCAGGTTTCGTAGGCCGATGCGGATGTCCACGCCCTCGCCGATTTTGAGTTCGGTGGTTTCTTTGCCGCCGTTCATGAACACGCGCATCACTTCCAGTCCTTCGCGCACCGGCTCAGTCGGAAGCGCACGGTCGTAGCCCGACTCCACGATCTGCCAGTATGCCCCCATGTCCGGCGCGCCTTCCGGACGGATGATGCCGAACTGAATTCCTGTCGCAGCGGCGGTGAAGTCGCCGGCAACCAGCCCTGAACCCACGGGACCGAGGAGCCGCAGTTCCGCGTCCTTCGTCATCTCATGGAGAGAGGTAAAGATTTTGCTCTGCTTGTGCAGCGCGGACCATGCTTTGAGCGCCATAACGCAACCAGCGGCCGAGTAGGTGTTGAATTCCGAGCGCTCAATGCCGCGGGTGATGGGCTTGAGGTCTTCGTAATTCAGGTTGCCCGCGATGTCGGGAAAGTGCCGGCTCAGCAGCATGAGCGCGGTGGCTTCGCGGGAGAGGGCCTGTTCGTAATAGTAGTCCCATGTGGTGACAGGCACGGCTTTGCGCTTCGCTTCCCGCCATGAGGTGATGAGCTTCCGCGCTTCGTCCTCCTGCTTGAGCATCGCGTAAGTACACGCCATCCACGGGGCCGCGTCGCTGGACTGCCAGGTTTCCTTTTCGTTCTTCTCCAGGATGTCGCGGAGATTGAGCAGGTAGTTGGTCGTGACCTCGCCGTTGCGCGTCAGGAGGTAGATCGTGCGGGCTACGAGGGCGTGCTCGTGGTAGTTGTTCGATGTCAGCGCAGCCTGGACACGGAGACGCTTGAGGGCGTTTTGGAGGAGGGCGGGCGGGACCGGGAAGCCGGCTTCTTTCGCCTCGGTGAGGAAGTGGGTGACATACGGCGTGAGGAACTCGATCCCTCCATCGCGCGAGCGTCCCCAGAGGCCGAATTCGCCGTCAGGCATCTGTCGTGAGCGCAGCGTGGTGAAGACGGATTCCATTTCCTTCCAGGCGGTGGCGCGGTCGAATCCGAAGGCGGCATCGTCGCTGAGAATCGTGCGAGCCATGGCGCGGCTGACGATTTGCTCCGTGCAACCGTGCGGGAATTCGTGCAGCCATTTCTCAAGTCCGGCGGCGAGATTGAGCGGGAGCGAAGAGACGGACGTGCGGCGCTCCGCGAACTCGCCGTGCATGGACCGCTCCGTCTTCACCTGATGCTCCGGCGTGCGGAACCAGCCGCTTTGCAGCGTGGTCATGCGCGGACTGGCCGGGCGGATGCTAAGCGTCACCGCGCGAGTGCTGCTGATGCCGCCGGCTTCCGTGCGGAAGGTGAGCGTGGCATTGCCCAGCGGCTCGCGGGTCTTCACCTGGAAGCGCACCGTGCCTTCCTTGCCGACGGAAATGGCGGTCACGTCAGGCGAGGCGACGACTTCCAGATTGTCCGAAACCTGGAGCGAGGCGCGCACCTGGTCCGCGCCGGCCACGATTCCTTCCGTGTTGTTCGCGATGGTAAGCGACGCGGTGAACGTGTCTCCGGGCGCGGCGAAGAGCGGCGTGTTCGGCGAGAGCACAAACGGACCGCGCACGAGCGTCTTTGTCTGCGCCGATCCCATGCTGCCACCGCCGGCGGCGACGGCCATGATGGTGAGTTGCCCGGCAAAGTAATCCGGCACGGCGTATTCCACCTCTCGGCGTTCCGGACCGGTTTCGATGATGCCGGACCAATAAACGACGGGTGCCTCGCGGCGGCGCTTGAAGGGATTGAGCGTCATATTCACCTCATCTTCGTCTCCGCCGTCGCCGCCACCAAACGCACGAGAGCGGCCGAGAATCGTGAACTCCGGCAGGATCAGGTCGAGGATTTGAAACGTCTGCACTTCCAGCGCCCGCTTCCGCAGGAAGAAGTCGAGCGGCTCTGGCAGTTTGTAATTTGTGATCTGGTGAATGCCCTCATCCACCGCATAGATGACAGCGCGCTGCGGCGTCGCGCTGCGGAAGCCGATCTTGAGCGGCGATCCTGGCACCACGACCGGCGGGCAGTCGAGTTGAATGTCGTTGCGGCGCTTGTCCACGTTGGCGCGGAACGGCACGACGGCATAACTCAGCGGACTCATGAAGACTTCCGGCGAATCCAGTGCACGGACGAACGACGCGCTGACATAGGCCGAGCCCTCGACGGAGTCAGGCACTTTGATCTTCTGCACCGAATCCGTCGCGCCACTGCGGAACCACTGCCACGCCAGCACTTTCTCGCGCTCAATGGTGAGCAGCCCGGAGCCGGTGAAGGGAGCGCTGAGGCTGCATTCGATCTCCTCGCCGCTCTTCCATTCCTCCTTGGCCAGTTTCATTTCCAGTTCGGCATTCTGTTCCAGGCTGCGCCCGCTCTCTCCTTTGCCCGCGATGCTGAAGGCGACCGCGAGGCGAACCGTTTTGTCTTCGGCGAGGAGCTTGAGTTGGAAGTTGCCCGTCTTGTTCACCGGCAGCGCGAAGGCGAGGCCTTCTGCGGGAATGGCGAGGGGATTCTCCGACACGACCGTTT
>JANOZA010000879.1:0-2117 GCA_031429155.1 Verrucomicrobiota bacterium
ATGGGCGGCCTCGTGAGCAAGAGTCAGGTACAGAGCAGCGGTGATATACTGTGGAAGGATATTTTAGGAGGCACGCCGGAGGAATTGAAACTCTCCGCAGCGGATGTGGCCGCCTTTCGTCCGCTGTTGGAGTTCACCCCCAACCTGGATGTGAGCCGCGTGGTCTTTGTCTGCACCCCGCACCGCGGGAGTGAACTCGCCGGAGGCTTCCTCGGAAAACTCGGCCGCCGCCTCATCGAACTGCCTATGAACGTGCTGGGGGACACCTTCAGCATCCTCCAGGGCAAGGCACCCGACAATCCGGCAATCGCCAAGCTCCTGGCATCCGGGGTGCCCAGCAGCGTCGAGAACCTTTCGCCCAAATCACGCTACGTGCAGGAGGCGATGAAACTGCCCATCAAGCCCGGGCTGCACATCCATTCCATCATCGGCAACGAGAAGGGCCTGCCGCTCGACGATCCCAAGTGCTCCGACGGCCTCGTGCCCTACTGGAGTTCCCACCTCGACGGCGTGGAATCCGAACTCCTGGTCCACTCCGGCCACAGCGCCCAGGAGAAGCCGGAAACCGTGGATGAACTCCGCCGCATTATGCTGCTGCACGCCGGGCGCTGATCCACTGCCATCAAACCAAACACACATCACCAAAACATGAAACCCATCCTCTCTCCCTTGCTCACCATCGCCGCGCTGATCGCAGCCTCGCTGTTGCCGGCCTTCGCCACCTACGTGCCCGACGCGGATCAAATCCTCCGCCAGATGTCCGCGAAGCTCGCGTCTGCGCAGAGCTTCAGCTTCGAGGCGAAGCGCGAAATTGACCCCGGCCTGATCGAAGCCGCCGTCGTGCCGCAGAAGGCGAAGGTCTCCGTCGCCGTGCAGCGCCCGGGCAAAATCGCCGCCGTGGCCGTGAGCAAGGCCGGCACCCGGCACTTCATCGCCGACGGGCGCACGCTCACGCTGCTCGATGCCAAGTCGAACCACTACGCCACGGTGCCCATGCGCACCACGATTGATGGCCTCGTCGAAAAGCTGGACACGAAATTTGGCTTCGTCCCGCCGCTCGCGGACTTCGCGGTCAGCAATCCTTACGCCGAAATCCGGCGCCAGGCCCACACCGTGACTTATCTGGGACTCGGCAAAACGAAGGCCGGATTCCTCGGCCTCGGCGGCGTCCAGTGCCACCGGATCGCACTCCAGGGAAAGGCGGCAGACGCCGAACTGTGGATCGGCGTGAACGATCAACTTCCGCACAAGATGGTCGCGACCTTCCATCTCGAAGGCCGGCCGCAACTGCGCATCGCGTTCTCCCACTGGAACCTCGCCGCGCCGGTGACCGCTGCCACTTTTGCCTTCACGCCGCCGCCGGGTGCGCAAAAAATTGAAATGATGACCACCGCCCAAATGGAGGCCACCGCCCGCAAACGCTAATCCAAAACCGCAACGCGACACTTCACCAAACTAATACCATGAAAGCATCACTCCACTATTCGTGCACGCTCCTCGCCGGAGCGGCCCTGCTTCTCTCCACCTCTCTCGCTGACGCCCGCACCTACGGCGTGAGCACCGGGAACCGCGCCGCCGCCACCAACTCCCGCGGTGGCAGCGCCTACGTCGGCCCTAACGGAGCCGCAGTACAGACTGCCGGCGGCAGAACCGCCGCCACCACGGGCAACCGGGCCGCCGTCGCAGGCCCCAATGGAGCCGCGGTCGCAGGCCCCAATGGCGCCGCCGCCGCTGGCCGTTACGGAGCGGCCGCAGTTGGCAGGAATGGCGCCGCTGTCGCCGGCCCTAACGGTGCCGCCGCAGTTGGCTACAACCGGGCCGCCGTCGCCGGTCCGAATGGTGCCGTCGTTGCCGGCCCCAACGGAGTCGCTGCGGTTGGTGTGAACGGAGCGGTGGCGACCACCCGTCCAGTCGGGGGCACTGCCGTCGTCGTCGCGCCGAAGCCGGTTTATG
The DNA here is from genome assembly GCA_031429155.1 of Verrucomicrobiota bacterium. GTDB lineage: Bacteria > Verrucomicrobiota > Verrucomicrobiia > Verrucomicrobiales > V1-33 > V1-33. The sequence continues at coordinate 1,954 of JANOZA010000879.1, forward strand.
TCGCACCCGCCGCCGTCGTCGTTGCCCCGCGGCCTGTTGTGGTGGTGCCACCTCCCGTCGTCGTCGTGCCGCCACCCGCCGTGGTCGTGGCCCCCCTTCCCTCCGGCTACATCCGCGTCGTTCCCTCCGGCTACCGGATGGTCATGTTCGGGGGATACAACTGC
>JANOZA010000880.1:0-6950 GCA_031429155.1 Verrucomicrobiota bacterium
CCGCCCTGGAAGCCAAAGCCAAGAAAATGCTCCGCGGCCTCGGCTATAAGGAAAAGGACTTCGACCGCCCAGTGCGAGAGATGAGCGGCGGCTGGATCATGCGCGCGCACCTTGCCAGACTCCTCGCGATGCAGCCGGACCTGCTCATGCTGGACGAACCGACGAACCACCTCGATCTTCAATCCCTGCTCTGGTTCCAGGATTACCTGAAAAACTATCCGGGCGCGATCCTCATGATTTCGCACGACCGGGAATTCATGGACTCCATCGCCGGCAAAGTCTATAACATCGCCGACCAGCGTATCACTGGCTACACAGGGAACTACACCCGTTTCCTTGTCCAGCAGGAGGAGAACTTTAAGCGTCAGGCCGCAGCGTTTAAGAATCAGCAGAAGGAGATCAAAGCGCTCGAAGACTTCATCGCCCGCTTCCTTTCTGTCGCCAGCAAGGCCGCGCAGGCCCAGAGCAAACAGAAACAACTCGACAAGATGGAACGGGTGGAAAAGCCAGTCCTGCCGAAGAAGCCGTTCCGTTTTCAAATTCCCCAGCCCGAACGCAGCGGGCAGCGCGTCATCTCGCTGGAAGGCATCCACATGGCCTACGGCGACAATGTCGTTTACCGGAATCTGGATATCAGCGTCGAACGCGGCGAACGCACGGTCCTTGTCGGCCCCAACGGCGCAGGCAAGTCCACGCTGCTCAAGATCCTCGCCGGCGTTCTGGAGTTCCAGCGCGGCAAATGCATCCCCGGGCACAATCTGAAGATCGGCTACTTCAGCCAGCACCGCACGGATATCCTCGATCCCGAAAAGACCGTGCTTGAGGAAGTCCTCGCCGCCTCACCCACCATCAAAGAGGACGAAGCCCGGGGTATTCTCGGATCGTTCCTCTTTAAGAAGGAGATGGTCTTCAAGAAGACCGACGTGCTCAGCGGCGGCGAAAAGAGCCGGCTCAACCTCATCAAGTTTCTCGTGGACCCGCCGAACCTCCTCCTCATGGACGAGCCCACGACTCACCTCGACATCCTGACGGTGGAAAGCCTCATCCTCGCGCTCGGCAGCTACGACGGCACCCTGGTCTTCATCTCCCACGACGTCCACTTCATCCGCAAGCTCGCCACCAAAGTCATCCATGTCGTGGACGGCGGCGTGAATCCCTACCCCGGCGGATATGACTACTACCTTGAGAAGACCGGCGGACTGCTCAACGAACGCGCAGCGCTGACGGCGGCCTAGAGAAGCAGCGGCCTATTTGCTGATGTCCACGGTGTAGAGTGAGGCCGCGAGAGCGTCGGTAATTTTCATGCGGCTGCCGGGCTTGCCGGATGCATCGGCAAAGATGAGCTCGCCTTCCTTCGGTGCATAGCCGATGATGAGTCTGACCACTGGTGTCGGAGCGCCTTCGGGTTTCGGATTCTCGTCAAAAATGCCGCGCCACCCATACCAAAAGGGTGGACGCCCGCCGGAAACAGCCTGTTTGAGGGCGGCCGTAAATTGGGTCAGAGCATTACCGCTGGTTCTGGCCATACGGAGGACATCGGGGTCAATGTCCACCAGGTTGTTGATGCTCTCGGGCGAATGTTTGCCCAATTTCTTTGCGGCGGCATCGCAGTTTTTCAGCAGCCTGGCCAACTCGGCAGGTTGGTGAATCATCGGGCTGATCTCAACGGTTTTGGCACCAGCCATGACCGTCAGCCGTCGAATGCCGCTGACAAAACTTTCCATCCAGCCAGTTCCATAGCTGTAGCACTCAATGATACCGTTGCGGTCACTGTTCTTCCCGACGGACCACAGCGCCTGTTCCAGAATAACCCACGCGGGATGGCTGCCTTCCCATTCCGGCAGGGCCGGAACCCCTTCGAGAACCACCACACCCGAGACGCGATCCACTTTGGCGGCTGGCGCTTTCGTAATGGACGGTTTGCCAGGAGGAATCGCAGGCAGCAGACTCAGTTGGAGCGATTGCGGCACGAAGGAGGTTTTTGTTTCCAGGGCCGAAGTGACGAGGATCACCTGAATGGTTTTCCCGATCCAGCGCTGAGACGTGGCCTTTACTCCCGGGTAGATGGTGCCGGGGTAGGGATGCAGTTCCGGCGGCGACTTGAGGGTTGCGGTGAGGTGCTCCTCCAGTCGGCGAGTGATGGAGCGAAAATCCGCCTTTGCAGGTGTTTTGGCGACGCTGGCGGGAGGCAGGAAATCCAGCAGGACCGAGCGTAAAGTGGTCCCTTTGGTCAGTGTCGCCTTCCAGACAGGAAGGTCGGCGGTGAACAGGTGGGCCTGTCTTTTCATCATGTCCCGGGGTTCGCCTAGCGTGATGGCTCCCGATGCAGCATCCACCGTGTAGCCGACAGATTTTAGCCTTTCCGGAAGTTCGGCTGCAGGCATGCTCCACAGCGAGTCCTCACTCAGAAAGAATCCGAGTCCGCCCGCGAACGGACTGACCTGCTGGGCCTGAGCCCGTATTGAAAAGCCGCCAACCAGGAGCAGGACGGCACAAAACGATCGGATAAGTGTGAACAACATGCCGCCAGTCTGACACCGTGAACCGGCGGTGACAAGTACAGCGTCAAACGGTGCGGTCATTCCATCACACCGGCAGCTTGAGCACGAAAGACGCCCCGTTCTTCCAGCCGCGGTCCATTTCGAGTGTGCCGCGCAACTCGGCGGCGAGCCGGCGACACAATGCGAGGCCCAGTCCAACACCGGGGGCAGTGTGGGCGGCCTCGCGGGCGCTTTTGTGGAAAGGCAGGAAGATGGTGTTCTGTTCACCCCTCGGAATGCCGGGACCAAAATCGCGAACGGTGAAGCAAATGCGGCGGCGCTCCCTGCTGACGACGAGTTCGATGCTGCCCGGCACCCCATCACGGCGGCCATACTTGCAGGCATTATCGGCGAGGTTGCAGAGAATCTGCTCCACGGCCCCGGCGTCCGTGCGGAGCGCCAGTGACATCACGTCCGGCGCGGCGTTCACGGAGAAATCCATGCCGGCCATCATCGCGCGCTGATTCAGACGCGGCTCAACCCTGTTCACCAGACTGCTCACTGGTAAGGCGGATGCGGCGGCTGGACCTTTACCGCGTTCTATCCGCGAGTAGGCCAGCACATTCTCCACGAGGTGACCGAGGCGATCGGCTTCGCTTGTCAGGGTTTCGAGATACTGCTGTTTCTTCGACTCCTCCTTCACCATGCCGTCGGCGAGCATTTCGGAGTATAGTTTGAAGGTCGCCAGCGGGGTGCGCAGTTCGTGCGTGACGCTGGAGACGAATGACGCGCGGCGCTCGCTGAGCGCCATCATGCCGCGCAGCACCAGCGCGACGGCGGCCACCGCGAGGAGGACGCACAACCATGCGATGCCGAGGGATGCTTTCAGAGGGCTCCAGAAAGGCACTGCCGCAAATGTCACCGCGCCGGGAATTAGTTGGACCGGCAGTGAAGCGAGAAGGTGCGCGCCCGGCGCAGCGTTCTCTGGCGCGGGGATGATTGAGGCATTCGGGAAACGGTCCTGCACGGCCTCAAGCATTTCCGCCCGGAGTTTCTCCCAGTTAAGCCATGCGCCCTGAATCCATTCGCCCTGCCCTGTCACCACGCGGCGGGTAAGCAGCAGCGCATCGCCGAGCCACAGCGGGCGCAGGTCGGTGATCGTGGAGAATGGCTCCGCCTGAGCGGACTGGAGCGGGAATGGAGCGAGGGCGCCTGCCGGAGTCTGCGCGACGCGCACCGCCGCCGCGGGAGCAGGCGGCAATTCCTTTCCAACGGCCAATTCCTGCGCGGAAGCAGACTTGCTGACCGCCTGTTGCGGCGGCGCGGGGTTCTTGCTGTTGTCGTAGTTAGAGGCTCGCCGCGTCACGGCCTTATCTTTCCCGGCCTCCAGGATGCTGTTTCGCGCCTGCGCTTCCGTGGTGTTTAAGTCAAACTGCTGTGCCTGGAATTCCTCGGGTTTCGTGGCAGCCGATTGCTGAGAAAAGCCCGGATTCTGCGCTGATTTCGACTTAGTGAACGCCCCCTCGCTCTTTTTCTCCGACAACTTCACGGGCGCGGCGTCACTGGACATAACAGGCGTGCCCGGCGGCGCACCGGGATCGTCGTTAATGGACCATAGCACCGCCCGGTTTCCCGTCAGGGAGACGGGAGCTTTCAGCGTATTCCGCAAGGCTTTCAATTTCCCTTCGCCGGCATCCTTGTCCATGAGACCGCTCAGCATTTTGAGTTGCGCGGAGCTGTCCGCGATGAGTTCCGGCGACGGCGAATGAATCGTCTGACAGATGAGCAGATCATTCCCTACCGGCACCTGCGGCGAGCGCAGCCTGCCGGTCGAGTCCATCTCAAAGTAGAGTTGTACATGATCCGGCGGCTCACGGAGCAGCGGCGAAAGCGATACGATGTCGCCCTGCTTCACGGAATTGTAAGTCTTGTTGTCGAGGATCGCCTCCGGCTCGGCGAAGGTGCGGTAATGCTCGGGCGGGCGCGCGCTTTCCTCGATGACCAGCGCCGAGGCGATGCTCTCCATGCGCCACAGCGCGAGACGCGCCATTTCCTGCACCGTGGCTTCCCGGGCCATGCGGTTTTGGTCTGCTTCCATGTGCAGCATGGAGCGCGTCGTCCATGCCATCGCCCCGCAGAGGAGTGCCAGACAGAGGGCGGTGACGAGCCATGTGGAGCGGGGCTTCATGCGCGTGACGATGAGGGGGTTTTGAACATGTAGCCTTTGCCGCGCACGGTGAGCACCACCTTGGGGTCGGTGGGATCATCGCGCAGTTTGGCGCGGAGATTGGCGACGTGCATGTCAATGGTCCGCGTGGCACCGGCACTGACGGTGAGACGCCAGACACGCGTCAGGATTTCCTCGCGGGAAATGGCACGACCGGCATTGGCAGCGAGATATTGCAGCACCGCCATCTCGCGCTGCGAGAGTTCCTCGCGCGTGCCGTCGGCGTGGCGCACCTCGCAGCGCGCGAGATCGGCTTCGCCGCCTGGGAAAGCGATGAGATTTACCTCCGCAGGACGCTCCGGCGAGCGGCGCAACACGGCATTCACGCGGGCCAGCAATTCGCGCGCGCCGAACGGCTTCACCATGTAGTCGTCCGCTCCCAGATTCAGTCCCTTCACACGGTCCGTCTCCTGCCCCATCGCGCTGAGGATGATTACCGGCGTGATGGGACGCTGCTCGCGCACCGCCTTGAGGATGATGAAGCCATCAACGTGCGGCAGCACCAGATCGAGCAGCAGCAAATCAAATGTCGCCCGTTGCGCGACTTCCATGCCATCCCGCCCGTTGGCGGCGAAAAGGGTATCGTAACCCGACGACTGCAACGCATCCAGCACTCCGGTGCGGATGGAGGCGTCGTCTTCGATGACAAGAATGGTGGGCATGGGGGAAATGCAGAATGAAAAATGAAGAATGCAGAAGTGGGAGAATAGCAGACCGGTAGCCGGTGGGCACGCAGAAAGATGCCGTCCGGGCACGCAACTTCTGTAAGCAGGGTGTAAAGTGCCGGGATCGGCCTGCCGAACGATGACGGGGACGATGTTTATAACTAATTAATCGGCTCCCGGACTGGACCGCGTAGCGGTCATGGAGGATAGCCGTGGGCTTCAGCCCTGAGCCTTATACGGAAGTCCGCCGCCCTGACCCCGCCAGGGGTCATAGCTATTAGCGAGGCGTCGCAGACGCCTCGTCAGCCGCCCCCCGATCCCCCGACCCCGGCAGCAACGGTGTTCAGGAGCAAGGAATAAAATGAGGATTTTGCAGAAGGGTGTTGAGGGTGGTCAGGAGTTTGCGGGCGCTGGCGATGAGGGCTACTTTGAAGGGTTTGCCGGCGGCGCGCAGGCGCGCGTAAAAGGGTTTGAGAACAGGATTGTAACGCACGGCGTTGAAGGCCGCCATGTAGAGCGCCGTGCGCACGCCGGCCCGGCCGCCGGCGATGTGCCGCTGGCCACGGCGCGGGCCGCTGTCGTCATTGAACGGCGCGAGGCCCGCCAGCGCGGCGATGGCCCCGCTCTCCAGCGTGCCGAGTTCCGGCAGGTGCCCCAGCAGCGTGGCCACGGTGCCGGGGCCAACTCCCTTAATCAGCCGCAGCCGGACGGCTTTCGCCTGCATCTCCCCATGCGTCGCGACGAGCTCTGCGAGATGCGCCGTGACCGTGGCCAGTTGCTTTGTCAGTCTCGTGATCGAGGCCTTGAGGTGCTTGAGAACTGCGGCGGGCAGCCCGGGGATCTGGCGCGCGCGTTCGGCCACGAGCATGGCCTGGATTTGCTCGCGCCGCGTGACCCACGCGGTGAGCGCGGCCTGCTCCGCGCTGGGCGCGGGCGTAGCCGCGGGGGTGTTGGCGGTGCCGAAGGCGGCGAGCATCTGCGCATCGATGCGGTCGGTTTTGGCGCGGCAGCCGCGGCCCCTGGCAAAATCGCGCACCTGGCGGGGATTGACGATGCTCACGGCCTGCCCGGCAGCGTGCAGGGCGGCCACGACGGGGCGTTCCCAGCCGCCGGTGGCTTCGCAAACAACATGGACGGGCGCGCCGGTTTTTTGGAGGCAGGCAAGGAGGGCGGCGCAGCCCGGCGGGTCGTGAGGGAAGCGCAGGGCGCGGCCCTGGAGGTGGAGGTCGAGGGTGGCTTTGGCGATGTCGAGTCCGGCGTGGACGGGGGTGGTTTTCATGGTATGGATGTGGGGGTGTGGGTTCAGCCTTGTGAATGCGAGTTCGAGACTCAGGCAACGGTACGAGTTCAAAGTCCCCGGGGTCGGGAGGTTCGAGCTGACGGACGGACTCCAGGGTCCAAGGGGTAGGCACGAACTCATCCCGACCTGCCTCCGGGGCGGCGCGAACCGCCCCGGAGTCCAGGAACTCACGGTCCCAACCACGCTCCAAACTGGATCACGACAGGACTTTTCACCATACAAGGGGTCGCAGCGGTTTCTGATCCTGGCTCGGCTTGTGAACGGGACGGCGCTGGCAT
>JANOZA010000881.1:0-12480 GCA_031429155.1 Verrucomicrobiota bacterium
CAACGCCCGGGTCATCTCCAGCCACGCGCCAGGCTGATGAAAGTTCGGTTTCGCCCCCGGCATCGCCGCGAGTGAAAAGTAGAGTGTTCTCCCCGTTACCGGATGCGCGATCGCTGTGAGATTAGCCCGCAGTTCCATAAAGTCGCCCACGCCGAGCAGCTTGCACAGCACCGCCGCCGACACCTGAACACTAGCCTCCCAGCGCCGTCCATGTTTATCGCGGCGGTGATGGATCACGCTCAGCGGCAACGGCTTCCCCTCCTCGATTTCCCGCACCCGCACGGAAGTGAATAGACACGACCACCACCGCCCCGACGGCGCGAGGTGGACCTCCAGGTAGCGCCCCGTTTTCGGATTGCCGAGGAACAGCTCGACCACATTGCCGTTCCATAATCCGGTGACGAACTCCTTTTTCCCTGGCTGAAAAACATCCTGCGCCCCTGGCTTCATCGCCGCCGTGAACACCACCATCCCGTCCGCCCGCAGGTCCAGCCCCGCCTCCGGCGTCATCCCCGCCCCCGCCAACTGCCCCCCTTGCAGCCAGTGCTGCGTCAGCCGCACCCGGCCCGGCTGAAGTTTCAGCCGGGGACTGTCATCGGGCCCAAAATCAGCGAAAGAGATCATGGCAAGCTTTCGGAGTCCCGCCTTCGCCCAGTCTTTATTCCGCCGCCGGCGGCGCCGTCTCTTCCGGTGCCGGTTCGCCCGCATCCTCTTCACCTTCCGCCAGCACCTTCGCGATATCCTGGAGGAGTTCGCCTTCGCGCAGGGAGATGAGTTTCACGCCCATCGTGTTGCGGCCGGCTTCGCGGATTTGGGCCACGGGGATGCGCACGCTTTGACCGGTGTTGGTCATGAGCATCACGTCGTCCGTATTAGATACCACGAGGGCACCGACGACTTTGCCGGTTTTGTCAGTGGTCTTCATGGTGATGATGCCTTTTCCGCCGCGGCTTTGGATGCGGTAATCGTCGAACGGGCTGCGTTTGCCGATGCCGTTCTCACTGGCCACCAGCAGCATGGACGCGGTGTCCACCACGGCGAGGGAAACGACGTAGTCGCCTTTGGAAAGCCTGATGCCGCGCACACCGATCGAGTTCCGGCCCTGGTCGCGGATGCCGCCTTTTTCCTTCAATTCACCGGCTTCGGTGCCGGCCTCGTCCCCTTCGGATTCTTCAGCGCCCTCTTCGGCACTCTCCGCTCCGGCGGCGACCGCTTCGGCATATTCCTTGAAGCGCAGGCTCATGCCGTCGTGAGTGACAAGAACGAGTTCGTTGCGGCCCTCAGTGAGGGCGCAGCCGATAAGATAGTCGCCGTCCAGGATGTTGATGGCGATGATTCCGTCCTTCCGGATGTTGCGGAATTCGCCGAGGTTTGTCCGTTTCACCGTTCCGTTATGCGTGGCGAAGATGACGTATTTATTCACGTCCCAGGTCGTGTCCTTGTCGCCCTCACCCACGGCGGGGATGCGGAGAACGCTGGCAACTTTCTCCTCCGGTTTCAGGTTCAGCAGGTTCTTGATGCTGCGGCCCTTCGCGGTGCGGCCGCCTTCGGGAATGTGATATACGCGCTCGGCAAAAACCCGGCCGGTATTGGTAAAGAACATCAGCCAGTCGTGCGAGGACGCGGTGAACAGGTGCTCCACGAAATCCGCAGCCTCATCCTCATCCTCCACGCCGGTTACCTTCGCCGTCTCCATGCCCTTGAGCCCTTTGCCGCCGCGGCGCTGGCTGCGGAACTCGGTGCTCACCGTGCGCTTGATGTAGCCGCGGTGACTGATGGTGATGATCTGACTCTCGTTGGCAATGAGGTCAATGTTATTGATCTCGCCTTCCTCATCCGCGAAATCCGTGAGACGCGGGGTGGCGTGTTTCTCGCGGATGACCGTCAGTTCCTCTTTGATAATGGTCAGCACGCGGCTCTCGCGGGCGAGAATGTCCATGAGGTCGGTGATTTCCAGCATCACTTCATCATACTCCTGCTTGAGCTTGTGACGCTCAAGGCTCGTCAGCTTGTAGAGCTGCAATTCGACGATGGCCTTCACCTGGCGGTCGTTGAAGCGATAACTATCGCCCTGCACCTGCGGCTGCCCGCGGATGATGATGCCGACGGCCTGCGCCGCTTCCGCAGTGAAGGGATAATCCTTGATGCGCGATTCCGCTTCATCGCGGTTCTTCGAGTCGCGGATGATCTTGATGAAGTCATCAATCCGGCTCGTGGCCAGGAGCAGCGCTTCCAAAATTTCCGCGCGGGCTTCTGCTTTGCGCAGCAAAAAGCGCGTGCGGCGCAGGATGACATCGCGGCGGTGTTCGATGTAGCAGGCGATGGCGTCCTTGATGTTCAGCAGCCGCGGGCGGCGGTTATCAATCGCCAGCATGTTCACGCTGAAACTGTTCTCCAGCGACGTGTGCCGGTAGAGGTTGTTCATGACCACCTGGGGGCGGGCATCGCGCTTCAATTCGATGACCACGCGAGTCGCTTCATCGCACTCATCGCGAATGGCGCTGATCTCCGGCAGGATCTTCTCATTCACCAGTTGAGCGATGCGCTTGATGAGCACCGCCCGATTCTCGCGGTAGGGGATTTCGGTGATAATGATCTGCTCCTTGCCTTTGGCATCCAGTTCGATCTCCATCTTGCCCCGCACCTTGATCTGGCCGCGGCCCGTCTGCATGTAGTTGGCAATGCCGTTGCGTCCGTAAATGGTGCAGCCCGTGGGAAAGTCGGGGCCTTTGATGAACTCCATCAGTTCGCGAACGGTGATCTCCGGATTGTCAATCTGCGCGCAGATGCCGTCCACCACTTCGCCGAGATTGTGCGGCGCCATGTTCGTCGCCATGCCCACAGCGATACCCGTGCCGCCGTTCACGAGGAGATTCGGGAATGCCGCCGGGAACACCATCGGCTCCATGAGGCGCTCATCGTAGTTTGGCTGAAAATCCACCGTGTCCTTGTCCATGTCCTCCATAAGCACCGTGCCCAGGTGCGTGAGTCGCGCCTCCGTGTATCGCATGGCCGCCGGAGGGTCGCCGTCCACGCTGCCAAAGTTACCCTGGCCATCAATGAGCGTGTCCCTCATGCTCCAGTGCTGCGCCATATTCACCAGCGTCGGATAAATGACCGCCTCGCCGTGCGGGTGGTAGTTGCCGGAAGTGTCGCCGCAGATCTTCGCGCACTTGATGTGCTTGCGGTTCGGCCACAGCGACAACTCGCTCATGGCGTAAAGGATGCGCCGCTGACTGGGCTTCAGTCCGTCGCGCACATCCGGCAGCGCGCGGCTGATGATGACACTCATGGAGTAGTCGAGGAAGGATTTCGACATTTCCTCCGCGACGTTGATAGGCTCGATGTTGAGGCTGCGGGACTCGATTTCGCTCACTGTGATGGGTAGGTTTTGGGAAAGAATTGGCTCCGCGCGCCCTGAGATTTGGAGAATGCCCGGACGCTTTGGGGCGGAAAGCCCGCAGCGTAGAGCGATCCCCCGGCGGCGCAAGGAATTGGTTCAGTTTCCAAGCCTTTCGCCCTGCCCGGTTGACCCGGGCCAGGCCATGCCGGTGAGCGACCGCACTGCCTTGAAATATCACCGGTCAAGAAGCACGTTTGGCAGTTCGCCGACCACGCGCAGTTAAATGCCGTGAAACAGATATTTCTCCTCAATGCCCCAAGTGGTGCGCGATAACCGTTCATGAATCCCGCATTCGTTCTCTACACTTTCCTGGCGATCACGTCCGTTCCGGTGATTTCCAGGGGAGCTGCGTGGTATGTCGCACCTCACGGGAGTGACGATGCCGCCGGCTCCATTGAGCAGCCATTTGCTTCGATCCAGCGCGGTCAAAGCGCCGCTGTTTCTGGTGACACCGTATTCATTCGCGGCGGCACTTATCGGATAACGGAAGCCGATCTCGCGCGCCGCCGGGGACTTTTCGCCCGGCTCATGGTGCTGGACAAAAGCGGCACGAAAGAAAAGCCCATCACTTACCGCGCCTGGGAAAACGAGAAGCCGGTCTTTGACTGCTCAGCAGTGAAGCCGCGCGGCCAGCGCGTGACCGCATTCTTCGTCAGCGGCTCGTGGCTGCATGTGGAGGGGATCGAAGTCACCGGCGTGCAGGTGACCATCAAAACGCACACGCAATCCATCTGCTTCGAGAGCCAGGGCAGCCACAACACCTTCGAGCGGCTCTCCATGCACGATGGCCAGGCCATTGGCATCTATCACGTGAACGGTTCGGACAATCTCTTTCTAAATTGCGACGCCTGGAACAACTGGGACTACACCTCGGAGGGCGGCAAAGGAGGAAACGTGGACGGCTTCGGCTGTCACCCGACCAGAGGAAGTACCGGCAATGTGTTCCGCGGCTGTCGCGCGTGGTTTAACAGTGACGATGGCTTTGATTGCATCGGCGCGCAGGAATCAGTGCGCTTCGAGCACTGCCTGGCCGCATGGAGTGGCTTCACGCCAAAGTTCCAGCGCACAGGCGATGGCAACGGATTCAAGGCGGGCGGCTATGGCAGCGCGGATGCGGAAAGCCTGCCCACTCCGGTGCCGCGCCACATCATCCGCCAGTGTCTGGCCGTGGGGAACAAGAGCAGCGGCTTTTACGCCAACCACCACCCCGGCGGGTGCGACTGGATTAACAACACCGCGTTCAGGAACGGTACCAACTTCAACATGCTCGGTCGTCTTGCCGACAACCGCACCGACGTGGACGGCTGCGGCCACCGGCTGCTCAATAATTTGAGCTACCGGTCGAGCAAACACACCGCCCGGATTAACCTCTCAAATTGCACGCTGGCCGGCAACTCCTTCACGCCGGACCTCAAGCTGACTGACAAGGATTTCCTCAGCCTCGACGAGTCCGCCCTTCTGCAACAGCGCCAGCCCGATGGGAGCCCCCCAATCCGAAACTTCATGCGTCCGGCCCCAGGCAGTTCACTGATTGACGCGGGAGTCATGAACGAACTGCCGTTCACGGGAAAGGCACCGGACATTGGCGCCCTGGAAGGGCAATCCACCGCTGCGAAGTAGTGCACCAGGAAGGGAATGCCAGGCTGGTGGTCCAGGCTACGGAATTGCGTCCGCCCCGGCGCTCAAAATTTGCGGGCGCTGAGGCAACTGGCGGATGTAGTATGCGCACTCTTCACCACGACAACATTATGAAAATACTCTGCACTCTCGCCTTCTCCGGTCTCGCTTTGATGCTATCCACTGCCGCTGAACCGGCGGCAGTGAAGGAAGGCAAAGCCGAATTCAAATCCATGGGGCCGCTGGCCTTTGCGCCGGACGGAACACTGTTTGTCGCCGACACGAAGTCCGCGGCCATCACCGCGCTATTCACGGGCGGTGCGAAAGCCGACGCCAAGCCGGTCAAAATTGAAGACCTCGACAAGAAGATCGCCGCCCTGCTCGGCACCACTCCAGATCAGATTCTTCTCAACGACATGGCTGCACATCCGGTCACGCACGAAGTCTATTTCGCCGTCTCGCGCGGTCGCGGCCCGGATGCGGTACCGGTCCTGCTCAAGGCGGATGCAGCGGGCAAAATCACTGAGGTCTCGCTGGAAAAAGTGACGCACTCCCGCGCTCAACTACCAGATGCGCCAGTGGATGGCGTAGTTGGCGGTGGCCGGCCGAGCAATCCGCGCATGGAATCCATCACCGACATCGCGTTCATGGAAAACCGCGTGCTCGTCGCCGGGCTCTCCAACGAGGAATTTTCCTCCACGCTGCGCGCCATTCCGTATCCGTTCAAAACCGTGGATGGCGGCACCAGCGTGGAGATTTACCACGGGGCGCACGGGAAGTTTGAAACGAAATCGCCGGTGCGGACCTTCGTGCCCATCATGGTGGGCAAGGAGCCGGAACTGCTCGCGGCCTACACCTGCACGCCGCTCGTGCGCTTCCCCATCAGCGCACTCAAGCCCGGCGCAAAAATCCGCGGCAAAACCATCGCCGAACTGGGTAACCGCAACCGCCCGCTGGACATGATAGTCTATTCCAAAGGCGGCAAGGACTGGATCCTCCTCGCCAACAGCGCCCGCGGCGTCATGAAGATCAGCACCGACGGTATCGAGGCTGCGGGAGCCATCGAAGAACCCGTCAGCGGCGGCGGCGCCAAAGGCCAAGCCTACGAGACCATCAAGGAATGGACCGGCGTGGAACAGCTTGATAAACTCAGCGATGACCTCGCTGTGGTGCTGCGGAAGGTGGACAGCGGTGCCATGATTCTGGAATCCTTGCCCCTGCCGTAGCGCCGTCTGGCGCGTGCGCTGCCGCTGACTCTTACTTTCCGGCAGCAAACCGCTCCTTGAGGAACGCTTCCACCTTCCGGGGCACCTCCGGATCCTTGAAGCCGCCGTGTCCGCCGTTCTTGACGGTGTAGAGTTCGTTGGCCACGCCGGCCTTTTTGAGTTCCGCCTGGAGAATTTCGCTCTGCCCGTGCGGCACCAGCGGGTCTTTGTCGCCGTGGACCATGAGGAACGGCGGATCGGTTTTGTCCACGTAGGTCAGCGGATTCGCGCTTTTAACTTTGTCAGGCACCGACTGCACGGGCGCGCCGAGGAGTTTGCTCTCCGGCGATTCCGCGGAGTCATGCACCTGTCCGTCCGGCAGGCGCTGTGCATCCATTTTGGAAACATCCGTGGGCCCGAAGAAATCAATCACGCCGGCCACCTTCGTGTCCTTGTCCGTGTGCGGCCCGATCTTTCCGTCCATCTCTTCAATCCCCGCACTCGTCCCCAGCATCGCCACCAGGTGCCCGCCTGCCGACGAGCCCCACATCACGATGCGCTCCGCATCCAGCCCGTGCTCCTCTGCGTGCGCCTTGATCCAGCGGATCGCCGCCTTGCAGTCGTGAATCTGCGCCGGCCACTTCGCCTCCTGGCTAAGCCGATAGCCGACACTCACACCCGCGCACTTTCCCTCCGCCACAAACCGCATCACCTGCCCGTGCCCGGCCGCTTTGCTTCCCGCCTGCCACGCCCCGCCGTGAACGAACACCAGCACCGGGAGCTTCTTCCCGGCCTCGCGGTTCTTTGGCAGGAACAAGTCGAGCCGCTGGCGGACATTGTCCGTGCCGGCATAGGCGAGGTCGAGCTTCGCTTCGACGGACGGCGGAGTCGCGGGAGCTTGCGGACGTTGAGCGTGGAGGCTCAGTGGAAGGAGAATCGCGGCAATGAGAAGTCGGTGCATGGCAGGAATGTAGAGTTGCCCCGCAATGACTGCCGTCCCGCATCGGCGGTTACGCCGCGCGCGATTCCGCGAAGAAACTTCCGATCACCGGCGGAATCTCCCGCACCACGACGCGCAGACTGAGGCCGCGGGATTTGAGGCTGGAGTCGAGATCAAAGTCGTGCGCCGGGTCAGCGAGGAGCACTTCCTCCACCACCGGACGCCAAGTCTCCAGAAACCGGTCCCGGTAAGGATGCCTCTCGTCCGTCCAGTGCCGCCACAGCCGCGCGCGCCCTGCTTCGCTTTTCCACAACAGCCGCCCGTACTGCAGCCGCGCCAGATCGTGCAGCATGGCATACGGCCCGAGAATCTCAGTGGCCTGTTCGTGGGTGATTTGCATGGGCGCAGGTTATAGGCGCTCCGGACTTTAGACAAGCCCGAGGTCGGTAGCCCATTTGGCGTGAGCGACGTCGCGGGGATCACCGCGCTTGGCTTTTGCAGCGAGCAGGTCTGCGGCGGATGGGACGACAAGGTGAAGTTGGCCATAGTGTCTGCCTGTAACTCGATCCCGCCAGCCCTCCGGGAAAGACTTCAGCACCGCATCCGGCATGAGATTCACATGCCAGCCATGCTGCTTCTCAAAGTCGCTGCCGATAACGGCATCCCAAGCCAGTTCGGCGATCGCTTCGCTGTCGGTAATCGGATCGGCGTCCATGCTGTTCTCCGGCAGCGGGGTGTCGAGACCGCGCTGAGCCGCGTGCCAGAGCAGCGCCGCGGAGCCGATGAGTGTCATTTCGCCAGGTTCGTTCAGCGCACGGCCCCATTCTTCAAGCCATGCGGTGACCTGGTGAGGATGGCTGAGTTCGCGGCGGGGCATGGGGAATTCGGTTTTGCACCGTTAACATAACTGCCCCAATGCCCGCGCCCTGGCAAGCAGCCGACTTTCTATGTCGTGCCTGGATGCCCACATGGCGCTCATGGTGCGGCTGTCAATTTCATCAATGCACTCACGCAGTTCATCTCTCTCTTCTGGTGGGAGAGCAGAATCAAATCCCTCGTCAAAGTCGGGAGATTCGGGATCGATCCCAAACTTGTGAAGGACTTGATACACTTCCCCCGCACCGGTCACGCCCATTTCAAAACCGCAGTCCTCAAATCCGCGCACACCCTTAACAAGATAGTCTGTATACTGACTAAGAACATCCGACCAGCCGTTGCCAAGCGCAACCCACAGACAAATTGCTTTCCTCCACCGCTCGACGGCCTCGGGCAAGTCACAAGCCTCAATCCAGGCCAGTTCCATTGTCTTGTCTCCGTAGAGGTCACTACGTGTCATAACCTCGCTCATGATTTCCCTCCAGGGTCGTGGAGGCGGCGGTTTGAACGGCTCGGGGTTTGGAACATACTGGCCATCCGGCCCCTTGTGGCAGCACTTCATGCAGTAGCCACCGGCACGATCAGCAGTCGCCTGAAGGAATTCAGCGCCGCATTTCAAACAGTGGGCCTTTGGACTACTCATTGATCACCCTGTAAATTTCACCCCAGCGCCGCCCTTACCGCATCCGCCGTCATGCCGAGTTCCTTCATGACGGTGTTGCCGGGGGCGCTGATGCCGAAGCGGTCTATGCCGAGGACTTGGCCGGCAGTGCCGACGTATTTCCACCAGAGGGCGGTGACGCCGGCTTCGATGGCGATGCGTTTGGTGCAGGACGGCGGGAGGACTTCGTCGCGATAAGACTGGGGCTGGCGATCGTAGCGTTCGGTGCAGGGCATGGAGACGACACGGACGCCGGGCTGGCCTTTGGCGGCTTCTACGGCGTGCTGGAGTTCGCTGCCGGTGGCGATGACGATGGCGGTGAGGGCTTCGGTTTCCTGGATGAGGACGTAGCCGCCTTTAAGCGTGCCTTCGCGGCGGACGGCGGCGGGGGCGCTGCCCTGGTGGGGAATGTCCTGACGGCTCAGTGCGAGGAGCGTGGGACCGTCGGCGCGGGTGAACGCGGCGGCGAAGGCGGCGGCGGTTTCTTCGACATCGCCAGGGCGGATGACGTCGAGATTAGGGATGACGCGGAGGCCGCTGATGGTTTCCACCGGCTGGTGGGTGGGGCCGTCTTCACCGACGCCGACGCTGTCGTGCGTGAAGATGTAAGTCACCGGCAGCTTCGCCAGCGCGGCGAGGCGGATGCTCGGCCGGCAGTAGTCGGCGAAGACGAGGAACGTGGCGCCACTGGCGCGGAAGAGTCCGTCGTAAGCGATGCCGTTGCAGATCGCGCCCATGGCGTGCTCGCGGATGCCGAACCAGATGTTGCGGCCCAGCGCATTCTCGCGGGAGAAGTCGCCGCCGTCTTTGATGTAGTTCTTGGTGCTGCCGAAAAGGTCCGCGCTGCCGGTAATGAGATGCGGCACGGCTTTGGCGATGTGGTTGAGGATTTCGCCGCCGCAATTGCGCGTGGCGGCTTTGCCTTCGGCTGGAGCTTCGGGCACGACCTTTAGCAGGTCTTCGGCGTTGAGCGTGCCGTTGCGCGCGGCGTTCAGTTCTGCCGCCAGAGCGGGATTCGCCGCCTTCCAGGCGTCGAAGCTCTTCTGCCATTTCTTACGCGCGGTGCCGCGGCGCTTCTTGAGAGCGGCGAAATAGGCGCGCACTTCCTCGCTGACGAAGAAGTGTTCGCCTGCCGGCAGGCCGAGTCCGGCGCGCGCGGCTTCGATGAACTTCGCACCGCCTTCGCCGTGGGCCTTGGCGGTGCCGGCGACTTCCGGGATGCCTTTGCCGATGAGCGTGCGGGCGATGATGAACGTCGGCTTGCCGTTGTCGCTTTTCTTCGCGCGGCGGATTGCGCCCGCGACCTTGTCGAGGTCGTGGCCGTCCACGGTGATGACGTTCCAGCCCAGCGCGGCGAATGCTTTGCCGGTGTCTTCGCTCTGCGTCAGCTTCGCCATCGCGTCGAGCGTTACGTCGTTGGAATCGAAAATCAGGATGAGGTTATCGAGCCCGTTGTGTGCGGCGAACGCGGCGGCCTCACGCGCTACTCCTTCCTGGAGACAGCCGTCGCCGGCGAGCGCGATGACGTGGTAGTCGAGGAGCTTGTGCTCGGCGGTGTTGTATTTGGCGGCCGCCATTTTCGCGGAAAGCGCATAGCCCACGGCATTGCCCACGCCCTGACCGAGCGGGCCGGTGGTGCTTTCGACGCCCGGGGTTTCGTG
The DNA here is from genome assembly GCA_031429155.1 of Verrucomicrobiota bacterium. Classification (GTDB taxonomy): domain Bacteria; phylum Verrucomicrobiota; class Verrucomicrobiia; order Verrucomicrobiales; family V1-33; genus V1-33. The sequence goes on from JANOZA010000881.1 coordinate 10,364, forward strand.
GAACTCCGGATGCCCCGGCGTCATGGAATGCAGCACGCGGAAATTCTTCACCTGCTCCAGCGGCAGGTCGTAGCCGGCGAGGTGGAGCCACGAATAAAGGAACATCGAGCCGTGGCCGGCGGAGAGGATGAAGCGGTCGCGATTCAGCCATTTGGGCTGTCCGGGATCGCACTGGAGGAGTTCGCCGAAGAGCACGGCACCGACTTCCGCCGCGCCGAGCGGGAGACCGAGGTGACCGGATGAGCATTTGTGGACGGCGTCCATGGCGAGACCACGGGCTTCATTGGCGGCTTTGGAGAGAAGGGCGTTGTTCATGTAATGTGTGTGTGAAAAATGGCGGATTGAGTGGGAAAAGAACCAATCGGCGCGGCGCAGGGGGCGGCAGACTTAGGTTTCACGTGGGGCCGCGCAAGGGAAATGGCGGCCTCCACACGGCTTCCCTGCCTGCGCGCCAGCTACAGGCTTTCCAGGAATCGCCGGTAAAAGGCGACGCCCTCCTCCAGTTGCGCGACGCTGACCCACTCGTCGGCGGTGTGGGCCTGAGCGATGTCCCCAGGCCCGGCGGCGACGGAGGGAATGCCGGCCTCGGCGAGCCAAAGGGCATCGCAGAACCATGTCGCGCCCGTCAGTCCGTGTCCGGCGGCGGCGAGTTTCTGCACGAAGGGGTTGTCGGCGGGCGTCTCCAGCGGGGCGCAGACGGGATCTGAATCCATCGTGACGGAGCAGCCCTGTTCGTGGAGAAATTCGGTCAGCATTCTCTGAATCCCGGCGCGGTGAATGCCGGGCGTGAAGCGCAGATCGAGCCAGACAGTGCAGGAGTCGGGCACGATGTTCGTCCGCGAGCCGCCGCGGATCATGCCGATGTTGAGCGTGCTGTCGCCGAGGACCGGATGGCTAAATTCCGGCGCAGCGAGCAGTCGGCGGAAAGGGCCGTCGAGGGCTGCGAGCACGGGCATCATCTTCAGCACCGCGTTGTCGCCGCGCTCTGGCGTGGAACCGTGGCAAGCGTGGCCGGCGGTGCTCAGCCGCAACCACCAGGAGCCTTTGTGCGTGTGAACGACGGCGCAGCCGGTGGGTTCGCCGACGAGCCCGAAATCGTAGCCCGGGTGATGCTTGGCAAAATGCCGGGAGCCCCACTGGCCGGTCTCTTCGCCCATGAAGCCGGCAAAAGTGATCTCCCCGCCCAACTGCGCTATTCCGCCGCCGATTTCCTCCAGCGCGGCGAGCATCGCGGCCATGGTGCCCTTGGTATCGCAGGCTCCGCGGCCATAGATGCGGCCATCGCGGAGTTCGGCACCGAAGGGATCAATCGTCATGCCGGCAACGCTCACCGTGTCCGTGTGCGGGCCGAGGACGATGCGGGGCTTGCCGGACTTTTCAGAGGGAAAACGGGCGATGACATTGGGCCGCCCCGGCAGGACTTCTTCATAGACGACTTCGGCGCCGAGCCGACGGCAAAATTCACCGGCGTATTCCGCGCAGACTTTTTCGCCGGTGTGGTCGGTGCCGGTTTCACCGTCGGGATTCACACTGGGGATGGCGACGAGGTCGCGACAGATCTGGACAACGCGGGAGGACATGGCTGCGAAATGGAGGGTGAAATAAACAGAAGGCAACGAGGGAAGCGGCTTTGCAGTTTGCGCTTCCGGTGCTTGAAGTGCGGCCTCATGCCCCGCCCATCACGCATCACCGACCCCCGTCACCTCCCCCAGGCCCGCCGCCACCAGCATACGGACTACACCAAAGCCGCGAAGACCGGTGACGAGAACGACCTCAAGGAAATCCTCGCCCGCACGCCGACTCCGCTGCTGCTGATCCTCGACCAGGTGACCGATCCCCATAATCTCGGTGCCTGTCTGCGCACCGCCGATGCCGCGGGCGCCCATGCTGTTATCGCGCCGAAGGACCACTCGGCCACGCTCACCGATACCGTGCGCCACATTGCCTGCGGTGCTGCGGAAAGCGTGCCCTTCATCCAGGTGACGAACCTCGCCCGCACGATGGAAATTCTCAAAGCCGCAGGCGTCTGGATCACCGGCACCGCGGACGAAGCCACGAAGTCCCTCTACGCCGCCGACCTCACCGGCCCCTGCGCCCTCGTCATCGGTGCCGAAGGC
>JANOZA010000882.1:0-2732 GCA_031429155.1 Verrucomicrobiota bacterium
ACAACGGGCTCGATGGGTTCACCAATCTCGACGACCTCGTCAACTACCAGGGGCCGATCACCGGAGACTTCAAAACCATGCTCCGGACGGATCTGCTCTTCGATTTCGGCTCCGCCCAGTTGCGCAGCGAAGCGCGGCTCAGCCTCATGAAGCTGGGAATGATCATCCAGACCAACGGCAAAGCGCAGTTCCGGCTCGTCGGCCACACGGATACCATCGGCGATGATGCCTCGAACCAAAAGCTCAGCGAGGCCCGCGCCCAGGCGGTCAAAGACTGGCTCACCGGCAGCCTCAAGCTCGACGGTTCCCATATTATAGTGGAAGGCCGTGGAGAAAAGGAGCCCGTCCCCGGCGTGGATATTAAAGGCGATGCCGCCGCGCAGCAGCTCAACCGCCGCGTCGAGATTCACAAAACCGGAGGCTAACCGTGCCCTCAGTGACCCATGGCCTCACGGGCGCCGGGCGGAGCGCAATTCGGAATACTATCCGCGTCGCCTCACTGCTGCTCGCTTCGCTGATGTTTTGCCACTGCGCCGCTCCCCGCAGCCTCAATCAACCACCATTCATGGACCCCGCACTCACTTCATGGACCGCCCGCGACGGCAAGAGCATGCCCTGCAAATACTGGCCCGGAGCGCCCAGGCATCCCCGCGCTGTCGTGATCTGCATCCACGGCCTTAGTGGAGCCGCCAGCGATTTCTGGCCTGTTGGCGAGAGCATCCCATCGCAGGGGTTCGCCGTCTATGGCATACAATTGCGCGGTCAGGGCCACGATCCGGACAAAAAGCGTCGCGGCGATATTCGCTCCAACAAGCAATGGCGCGACGATCTCATGGATTTTACCGCCGTTGTGCAGCAGCGGCATCCGGGAGTGCCTGTCTATTGGTTCGGCGAAAGCCTCGGTGCGCTCATCACCATTGACGCGACCGCCGCGCTGCCGTCCGGGCAAACGACCGTCGCCGGCATCATCCTCGCGTCGCCTGTGGTTGCCCTGCGCGACAATCTGAGACTCACTTTCGGCAGAAATCTCATTCTGCGCACGATGCTCCGCCTCTGGCCCACAAGGCGCATCTCCCTTGAGGCGCTCGGCAACAGTGAGGTTCAGGTGACCAGTCAAACCACGCACCGGGGCCAGATGCAGCACACGGAACACTACGTGAAGGACTTCACTGTGCGGCTCTTCGGCGAAGTGGAGAAGCTCATCCGTCAAAGTTCAGCCGCCGCCCGGCGCATCACTGTGCCGGTCTTGACCTTCTACACTCCCAACGATGCCCTAACCCCGAAAGAAGGGGTCGAATCCTTCTTCGCCTGCATCGCTTCAAGGGAAAAAATCCGCGTCTTCTTTCCGGAGAGCTACCACCTGATTCTGCACGATCGAGACCGCGAGGCCGCGCTGCAGCAGATTGCCGCGTGGCTCAAGGCCCGGTAATCCTGGCTTGGTCCGTTGAGCTGAATGCACCACTTTTGAACTGCGGCGAGCTAATGTAACCATTGGCAGCGGGTGTCAGGCCAGGGAGAGTTGAAAACCGGCCCAATTCCGATAGGGCCAACGGCCGTGCCTATACAAGCCCGGGTTGCGGAGGGCACTGGAGCGTGAGGTCTGAAAGCCCGGCCCCACTGAGTATGTGCCGGAACCGTTGCCCAACACATGTCGTCCACGGGTGCCAATAGCAAGATATTTGAGGAAGCATGAAAGGGCCGACAACAGGCTGAAATCAGCCATGGTGGCTAATCCAAGCAGCCCAGGTTACCTCCCTATGGGGAAAGATGCCAGATCGACCGTATCCCGACCGGCCTCGGCCGCAGAAAGGCCCGGACAATTATGACCAAATTGAAGCAAAATAATTCTTGCCCAGGTCACTACGGAACGGTAATCTGACCAAAGTCAGATACATCGTCCCTCAGTGCAGCCCCCGTCTGAACCGGGAATGCACCCACGAAAGAAAAAAAATTGCCCAAAACGAAAAAAAACCTTCCAATTGTCGAAACATTCCGTTTGAATTGCCGAAATTACCTTTGTAACCACAACCCGCCACCAACCAAACCAATGAAACGCTACACCCTCCCCCTCATCCTGGCCTCCACACTGCTCGTTCAGTCGGTGAGTGCCCAGTCATCCACTCCCGTCATCGGATATTATAAGCAAACACTGCAACCCGGCAACACTCCGGTTGTGTGTGGGTTTACGACCAAGAAAGACTTTCAGGGAGCTATGACGTCACGCGTGACGGGAACCCCGAATTCGGACATTAATAAAACCGGAGCCGCATGGGGAAATAATCAATTTCAGACATCCGCTAATCCCGCGACCCAGTCATCCCATTTCTTGGAAATTTTGAGCTTGGGGGTAAATGAGGGCATGATCTTTGACATCTTTTCAAACGACTCAGACACGATTACAGTCGTAGGGAGCACTGCCGGTCTGGCCGGAACTGAGACATTCTGCGTTCGCAAGCATGTTACATTGGGCACCTTGTTTCCGCCTGCGACCACTGAGTTGCTGCAGGGGAGTGATACGGTCACCGTAATTGATTCCGATGGAAACGCCGCAGAGTACTCCCATAATGGTGGTAACTGGGAAGATGTGGGTTCACTGGAGGACGGCAATCCAAGAGTGATTTATCCAGGTCAGGGATTTATCGTTCATCGCGGTGGTGCTACCCCCGTTTCCGTTACGGTCGGTGGAAATGAAGTCAGTTATGTAAAATCCGGTAAAACAATGGTACCCTTGT
>JANOZA010000883.1:0-6893 GCA_031429155.1 Verrucomicrobiota bacterium
ATGGTGACGATTTTCTCATGCGGAATCTGAAGCCGCTCGAGAACTTTGTAAAAGGAGGCGAGCACAGCGAAGTCGCCGCACCCCGGACACCAGGTCGGATGGTCGGCGGTGAGAGCCTTCTTGGTGAGCTTTTCGGGGGCAACAGCAGGAGAGATAGTGTCTGTGGACATGGTAGAAGAGTGGAAAAATTTGAAGTAGTGATCCGGACGGACGTAAGAATTACTTGCTGCCAACGCACTTCTCCACACCGGCGATGATCTCGCGCACCTGGTAACTGAGGCCGTCAGTCTTGGTGACGGATCGGATCTTTGGATCGCAGAAGCGGGCGCGCAGGAGCGTGGCGAGTTGACCCTGGCCGTAGAGACCCTGGTCGTTGATTTCAGCGACGACGACGTGCTGGTAGGCAGCGAAGACTTTCTCCAGTCCGTTGGGCATGGGGTGCATGTGGCGCATGGTCATGTAGCCGACTTTGCGGCCCTGGGACCGGAGTCGGTCGGTGGCTTCGCGGACGCTGCCGGATGGGCTGCCCCATCCGATGAGGAGGACTTCGCCCTCGGCGTCACCGTGAACTTCGGGAACGGGGATTTCTTCGGCGAGACGCTTGAGTTTGTCGCGACGACGGGCGGTCATCTGGGTGTGCAACTTCGGGCTGCTGGTCGGATGGCCCCATTCATCGTGCTCGAGGCCGGAAATGACAGGGTACTTACCTCCCAGCATTTTCGTCCCTGGTGGAGCATGATTCACGTCGGCGTCGAGCGGATACGGTTTCCAGGACTCCTCCCGCGGAGTGAGATCCAGCACGGGCTCGGTGAACCATTCATCCAGATTCGGTTCCGGGAATGCCTCGATGCGGCTGGAGAGTGACTGGTCGCTGAGGATAATAACCGGGCAGGAGTACTTCCGGGCGATTCGCGCCGCCTCTATGGCGATGTAGAAGCAATCCTCCACATCCTTCGGCGCCAGGACCACACGCGGGCTGTCGCCGTGGCTGCCGTAGATGGCCTGCATGAGATCGCTCTGCTCCATGCTCGTCGGCAGGCCGGTACTCGGGCCGCCGCGCTGCACATTAATAACGATGACCGGCATCTCTGCCATGCTCGCATAACCGAGCGCCTCCATTTTCAAAGAGAGGCCGGGGCCGGATGAACCGGTGACCGCGAGATGCCCGGCAAACGCAAAACCTATCGTCGCGCTCATAGCCGCAATCTCGTCTTCAGTCTGGACAAAGATTCCTCCGTAGCGCGGCAACTCCGAGCGCAGCGACTCCATGATCGAAGACCATGGAGTGATCGGGTAACCGGCACCGTAGCGCACGCCGGCAGCCAGCAATCCGCAGACCATCATTTGGTTCCCGTCTGTCGTCAGACGATGCTCTTCTGATCGGTGCCCTGGCTTGAACTCAAACGTCTCATCCAGCAGATTCCCGACTTGATAGGCGTAGCCGGTGTCAAATGCCAGCATCGCATTGCGCAGAATGCTACCGTCCTTCTTGCCGGAGAATTGCCGCTCGATGATCGCCGCCAGCTTGTCGCGATTCAGTTTGAATACGTGACAGAGCAGGCCGAGCACGAAGAGGTTCTTTCCCTTGTCCTTAGTGGTGCCTCCGAGCGCCTCGACAGTGGCACTGGTAATGGGCACACCCACATAGCGGTGGTCCTTGTCATCCGGGTTCGGCGTGACGTGATCACTGTCGTAGAGCACCCAGCCGCCTTTGCGCAACGAGGAGAGGTGCTCGTCGTAGCTATGCTGATAGAATGGCACCAGCCAGTCGGCATCATCTCCTGCACTGAGCACTTCCCCGCTGCCGATGTGGACCTGAAAGATGGACGGGCCGCCACTGATCGTGGAGGGGATCGTCATGTAGGTCATCACATCCTGCTGCGTGCGTCCGGCGAGTCGTGCAAGGAATCCGCCGATGGACTGAATGCCGTCCTGGCTGTTCCCCGCCAGCCGGATGACTGCGTTCGTGATTTTGTGGAGATGGAGACCGTCTTCCGCCGGAGCAGAAGGTGTGCTTTGTTCAAGAAGAGTGCTGCTCATGCGCAGGAATGGATGAATGAGGGTTTGGAAACGAGTGGCGGAGTGTGCTTCCCGTCAGCGCCTTGGCAAGTGGAGGAATCCACGACTTTCCGAGCCCCGGCCGTCGGAGAAAACGGCCCCGCAGCAGGCAATGCGACAAAAAGACGCCGGGCGGTCCACGTATGAACCGCCCGGCTGAGCACACACACGAAACAAAGGGTGGGGATCAGGGAATGCGGAGAGTCTCGCCCTGACGGATGAGATCTGTTTGGAGATTATTGGCGCTCTTCAGGGCTCCCACCGAGACGCCGTAACGGGTGGCGATTCTGGTGAGATTGTCGCCGCTGACGACCTTGTGCGTCCGACCGCTGCCACTGGCGGCGTTGTAATTGGGAACGGGTGGCGGGGTGGACGCGTAACCCGGAGCAGTGGGCGCGGGTGGCTGGCTGTAGGTCGGCGGAGCGTAAGTTGGTGGGGCGTAGCCTCCGGGGGCGGGTTGTCCATAGGCATCGTAAGCACCGGCGGCAGGGTAGCCCTGAGGCTGGCCGGCGGCACCAGCGGCACCCGGAGCGTAGGGATTAGCAGCGGCGTAGGGATCCTCGGCCGGCGGGTCTTTCTTAAATAGGTGACAGGAACTGAGCGCTGTGGCGCAGCCGAAGGCAAGTATTAGGGAGCGGGTGGGACTCATGAGTATTTAGCGTGGAATCGGTATCGGGCGTCGTCCGGCGGGCACCGGTAATTATTCGACATGCTAAAAAGTTAAATCATCTTAAGTAATTTGGCAAAGGATTTTCCAGACTGATTAGAATTTTCCACGGGAGCGATGGAGGCGGCAAGGTGCCACCTACGGCTCAAGGCTCCGGGACTTCCTTCACGCGGTAAAAGCGATGACTGGTGCCGAATGGAGATGAACCCGTCCGCGGCACCCCCTGGTCAATCCATTGTACACGATTGCCGGCGGCCCGGATTCTGACCTGAGAGTCCATCCACAGCAGATTGTCGTCGCTATACTGCACGACGTAGAGGTGCCCGGGAATGGCCGTAAATTCGAGAAGGATCCCGCCAGGCACCACCATGAGGCGGTCAATGGAAAGGCCGCCGCTGCCTGCGGGGGCTGGCGTCCGGGGGAGCGCGGTGGAGACGCTTAGTTGGGGATTCAGGACCGCTCGCGCGGGACTGTAGTATTCTAGAATCATGCTGACCGATGCACCTGGAGCAACGGGTGCGTAATAGCCGGCGAGCTGATCGGCTGGATTGCATTCACTGGCATTGTAGAGGCAGGCACCGGCGGGCAGTCCGGTGATGTGGACTTCAAATCCGCCGATGGCTCGCTGACCGTCGTTGCGCAGAGTGAGGCGATGTTCCCAGAGGCCGGTTTGCCTGTTGAGAGTGAGGACGGAGAAGAAAGCGAAGGCAGGTGCAGGCAACTCCGGAAGCGTAACGCGAAAGGTCATCTGTGCGGTGGTGCCCGCAGCATCGGCAACCTCCACAGTGACAAAGGAATCACCGCCGCGGTACGGAGCATAACGGATGTCGAGGCGACCCGCGGTATTCACCGTCAGCGAGGCGAAAATGTCAGGATTGCTCACCGCGGCGATGCGCCAGGAGTGCGTATCTCCGGCATCCGGATCGCGCAGCAGCGGGAGCAGGTCATAAGACGCATCCGGCGCAGCCTGACCGGCATTGATGTCGGCCAGAGGGGATGCGAACGAGGGGCTGTCGTTGACGGGACGCACGGTAACAGCCAGCGGCACATCAAGGAGGGCACCATCCGGATCGGAGCAGCGCAGCATGACGGTGAAGGAACCGTTCGCATCAGAAAGCGGGGTGATGGTGAGGCCGGAACCCGTGAGGATGGCGGTGGCGGTTCCAGGAGACGAATGCGAGATCACGCTGAATTCGAGGAGCGCGTCTGCTGATTCCACATCTGAGAAGACGGCGGCCAGGTCTATGACGACAGCCGCGGCGTCTTCATCCATTTCCAGAGCAGCGAGGCTGCCGGCCGGGATGTCATTCACCGGCAGAATATGGAGATCCAGAGGCACCTCGAGCGAGGCACCGTCGAGGTCCGTGCAGCGGATGATGAGGGTGGAATGGCCGCTGGCGTTCAACTGTGGAGTGACTGTTAGCAGCCCGGCGGCAATCACCCCACTGGCGAGTGCAGGATCACTGTTGGTCACGAGTTGGAAGTCGAGCAGTTCGTCGGCGGTTTCCACATCTGAGAAGGCGGCGGCAAGGTCTATGAGCAGCGGCGCGGCGTCCTCGTCCACGGTCCTCGCGTCGAGCGTGCCTGCGGGCAGATCATTGACCGACCGGACATTGAGACTGATGATGGAATCGGCGAAGAGCCCGCCGGCATCTGTGGCGCGCACGGTGACAGCCGACAGGCCGAAGGCATTGGCTGGGAATGTCAGGCGCAGAGTGGTGCCGTCCAGCACCGGCACCGCGGCAGTGCCGGTCACACTGGTGATTTGCAGCGACAGCGCGAGGTCCCCGGTTTCCTCGTCACTGAAGAGCGCCGTCAGATCCACCGCCGCCGGCGCCGCATCCTCGTCAACGGTGAGGGTGTGAGGGAGCGACACCGGGAGATCGTTCACTGCCGTTACTGCGATGGTGAAATCCCGTTCAGCGAAGCGCCCTCGACCGTCGGTAGCACGCAGCCTGACAGTTTGATTCCCGGCATGGGCCTGGAGCGGGGTGCCGCGCAGGGAGTTTCCGGAAATGCTCAGCCACGAAGGCAGGACGGAGGCTGTGAGGGTGAAGGTGGCGTCCGGATCGGGATGGGCCATCAGCGGCGTCCATTCGTAAATGACATCCTCGGTGGCCGGCGGCGGCGCAGCGGTCGCGGCCAGAGACGGCACCGGCTGGACGATGGTGGGCACCCATGCCGTGTAGCTGTTGACGGAAGTACCCGGATTGATGGAGATCGCGGAGTTGAGTGCGGAATCACTGACCGCCACCGGGCCGGAACGCCCGCCGGCGGCGATGCGCCCGGCGGCGGAGAGGCTGATGTCGTTGAAGCCAGTGGTGAAGCCGGACACTTGATACCATTTATTCAGTACTCCGGTCGCTGAGTAGGAGCCGAGGCGTCCTGTTAGATCGGAGACGAAGATACCTCCCGTGGCGCTGGCGGCGACACCGCGGAAATTGAGCGTGTTTCCTAATGCGAACTCCGCGAGGACGCCGTGCGCCGGGGAGAGTCGCGTCACTTCGCCATAGTAATGGCACGCATAGAGCAGGCCATCGAGGCCGGCCGAGAGTTCCGTCCAGCGGAAGCTGTCCGCCATCGTGAAGTTTTCTCCGGCCCCGGATTGAAGATGCACTCTCCCGCCGGGCGTATAAACCCAGTCACCGAGAATCGTAATATCTCCGTCGGTCGCGATAGGGATGGTGCGGAAGTTGGGCACCGGGTTGTGAACCCAAAGGTTTCGCTCCGGGTCGAAGACGGAGGCATAGTAAAGGCTGTCGCCATTGGAATCGAACCCGCCATTGAGCACCCAGATACGGCCCATGCGATCCGCGGCCACATCGGACACGGTCCGCCCGGAGGGGCTGTTGGCGGTAGGCAGCGGCACCGTGATTTCCCGCACCTTCACCCCGGCGGGTGTGTATTCGAACACCTTGCCACCGGAGCAGATGAGGAGATTTCCGGAGGCGAAGAGCGGCGCATTCACCGGACCGGCGGAGAGATAGGCCGCATTGGAAGTCACGGTCCCATGGGCATTAGTCACGCTCACCCGGTAGTCGCCGGTATCCAGGGAGCCAATATCCGTGAGCAGGAGCCCGGCATCCGTTTGCCCCGGCACGGGCACACCGGACTTCAGCCATTGATAACTTAGCGGCGGCGTGCCCACGGCCTCCACCATCAACAGCGCGGAGGAACCGTAATCCACCCGCCGCGAAACCGGATGCGTCACGATGGAGGGAGGCGCTGAGACGCTGTCCGCGATTACCTCCAGTTCGCCATCCAGAATGTGGAAGCGCGGCCGGCCGTTATGGATGGTGATGACGAGAAGGCGGGCCGCGTCGAGCGGGATAACACGCAAGGGCGTGCCGCTCAGGGGCAGGTTGTATTGCCGCACCCATGCCGCAGACCAAAACTGCACGCGGGTGAGAGTTGAGCCGCTTGGCTCCAGACTCACAAGGCTGCCGTTGAACCATGCCATATCAGTGACTTCGGCCTGGAGATCGCCGGTGTAGGTGAGTCCGGTGGATTCCACGATGCGTCCATTCGCGAGCGCGATGGATATGCCGTCCGGTTTGGCGCGAATAGGCCCGGGGCCGGAGATGCCGCCATGATAAGGAGACTCCCCCGAGGCGCCCAGCCGGCCCGCCGCATCAATGGTGTCGTAGTGCAGGTCGTCGGGCGAGACCCCGTCCCTGTAGTGATAGACGCGCCGCTTGACCGGATCCCATTCATTCCAGGCGCTGGTATAAGTCGAGCCGGAGTTCCGGGAAAGTTCCGTTCCGTTCGCTGCATAAGTGCGATGCCCGCCGCCGTAGGCCACATAAAGGAAGGAGCCGGCGCTGACCATGCCCTGCGCGTTCACCGGCAGCGAAATGAATGATGATTCGACGGGAGCAGCAGCCGTGAGATCCACGCGACGCATGGTTTTGTTGCCATAGGCGAAATAGGCGTGGTGATTGTCCCTGGAATAAGCCGCGCGGGTCGCGGGACCGTCGAGGGGTAATGCTGGCAGATAAGCCAGCGTGGCCGGCGACCAGCGGAAAAGGCTGAGCTGAGACGGCACATGGAGGAGTATGTTTCCATCGCGGTCGGCGAAGACGGACTCTGGAGTGTAGGCGAGGCCGGTGGGATTGACCGGTTGCCCTGGAGCGGGAGCGTTAAGACTCGTGAGTTGGACGGTCTGAAT
>JANOZA010000884.1:0-3204 GCA_031429155.1 Verrucomicrobiota bacterium
GCCTGAGGCGGCTCGCCATTCTGGGACACGCACACGCCGCCGGATGGCCGCAGTCACCGCGATGCCAAGCAGCCTGAGGCGGTCCTCTCTGGCTGATTTACCAACGCCGGTGGCTGGGCCGCAGTCACCGCGATGCCAAGCAGCCTGAGGCGGCGTCCAGCCAGGCCACTAAGCCGCACGGAAGGCTGCCGCAGTCACCGCGATGCCAAGCAGCCTGAGGCGGACTACCGCAGCCACCGCCGATTCAAGCGATCCTATCGCCGCAGTCACCGCGATGCCAAGCAGCCTGAGGCGGATAAAGTGACAGTTGGAGCCCGAATGGGCCTTAATGGCCCCGCAGGCGGGATAGGTGGCCGGGCAGGACGTTGGGAGCAGAGGAGATCTCCATCGGCCACATAGCCCGGCTGCGAAAAATTTTTCGGCCCAGGGAAGCGGTGGCGTGATGCCGGGTTAGCTGCGCCGGTGGGACCGGCATCTGCACTGAACTGAACCTGCACGCGGGCAGTTATGGGGCGGCGCGGTTGCCTTCGGCGACCTGGACGAGGATGTCTTCAAAGGAGGATTTCTGCTCTTCGAAGGCGCGGACTCTGACTCCGGCGGACAGGAGGGCACCGAGCAGTGCGGCCTGTTCTTCGCCGCTGCCGTGGAAGCGGAAGGAGAGGCGGCAGTCGGCGGCGATGAGTTCCTGCACTTGCGGCTGACGGCGGAGGAGTTCCTCGGCTGCGGCTTCTCCGCCGGGCAGGACGGTGAGGACAAGGGTGCGGTCGGCGTTGCCGAGTTTATCGCGGACATCGTCCACAGGGCCTGAGGCGAGGATGCGGCCCTGGTTCATGACGCAGAGGCTGGTACACATGTCGGCGAGTTCGCTGAGGATGTGCGAGCTGACGATGATGGCGACGCCATTCGCCGCGAGGCTGCGCAGGGTCATGCGAAGGTCACGGCGGGAGAGGGGGTCCATGCCGCTGGCGGGTTCGTCGAGGATCATGACGCGCGGGCGGTGGAGGAGGGTCTTGGCGAGCACGAGCCGCTGGGTCTGGCCGCGCGAGAGTTCGCGGCACCAGGAGTTGCGTTTGTCGGTGAGGTGGACTTCCTCAAGGCAGTGGTCAATGCGCTCGCGCCGCCGGGCGGTGGAGCCGAGGCCATGGGCGTGGGCGAAGAGGTCGAGAAATTCCCATGCGCGCAGGTCGCTGGGCACCGGGGCGAAGTCTGGCATGTAGCCGAGGACTTCGCGGGCGTCCTCGGGTTCCATAAAGAGGTCCATGCCACAGAGGCGCACGTCTCCGTAGGTGGGGTGCATGAGGGTGGTGAGGACTTTGAACGTGCTTGTCTTGCCTGCGCCGTTGGGGCCGACGAGTCCGCAGACTTCGCCCGGCGGCACGCTGAGGCTGATGTCGTTCACGGCGATGAAATTGCCGTAGTCCACGCGCAGGTCACGGATTTCGATGGCGGCAGTGTCAGAAGGCATGGGGAGGAAAGTGGCGGATCATGGAGTGTGACAGAACCATGCGCCAGGGAACTCTGCGGGCGATTGTGCAGTCCGGGGGGAAGAAGCTGTTGAAGCGCCTCCGGCTCCGGTGTTCAGCAGGCACCTATGATTTGCCGACGGTTCCTTCTTCTCCTCGCGTCCCTGGTCGTGCTCGTGCCCGCGGGCTGCTCGCCGTATTCTAAAGTGGTCGAGCGGAAACCGGTCACCCCGCCCGGAACTTCCGCCGACAGTGTGCCGGCGTCGGCAGGTTATTACATCGCGGCGGGAAACCGGGAGATGGAAAAGCGCCCTCTCGCGGCGATGGGGAGTTTCCTTGCGGCGGCGGATGCGTCGGCGGCGCGACTGCGGACTTCGCCGAAGGATGCCGTGGCGCTGGCGGACTATAATTTCGCGTTGAGCCAGATGTTCACCGTCATTCGCAGCGGGAAAGTGAATGCCTGGGAGAAGCCGATAAACGTGCCGGGGCCTGGGGGCGATTACCTGCTGACGGCGCGGATTGATCCCACTAACCCGGAGCGGCATCCTGCGCTCTACGATTACATCCCCGCTGCTAATCTGGATATCGGCGGCAGCTACATGACTGTGCGGACGTTGAAAGCCGGCATGGGTGCACCGCTGGTGGCCGTGCGGCGGGAGCCACGGACTGACGCCCGCGAGCGCTTCGCACTGCCGCGGGCCTATTATGGACTCACCGCGGTGGCGCACTTCACCGGGCGGCGCTGCGTGATGAGTTGGGAGGATCCTCTGGCGACTGAGGTGGTGCGAATGGGTTCGCGCACTTTCCCGCTGGCGGCGGATTTCTCGGCGCCGCTGGCCCTGCTGCTGAGCGATGCCCAGCCGAGGAAGCTGGAAATCCTCAATCTGCTGCGGCCCGGAGAGCCTGCGGAGAGTGCGCGTATCGTGCGGCTCCAGCCGTTTGATCCTGACAAGACAACGGTGATGGTGGTGCATGGACTGGTGGACTCGCCCGCCACCTGGGTGCCGATGCTCAATGAACTGCGCGGTGATCCGTTCGTCCGGAAGAATTTCCAGTTCTGGTTCTACGAATACCCGAGCGGCTATCCTTATCCATACTCGGCTGCCATCATGCGCCGTGAACTGGACGCGGCGCTAGAGACATTCCCGCAGCGGAAGCCCATGATCTTCATCGGGCACAGTATGGGCGGCCTCATCAGTCGTCTCATGATCACTGACTCCGGTGACAGCATCTGGCAGAGTCTCTTCCACAAATCCCCGGAGAAGACGTCGCTGCCGCCAGCGAGTAAGAAGATGCAAAAAGAGTCTCTGATATTCGCAGCGCGTCCGGAAGTGGGCGGGGTGGTCTTTATCGCATCACCCCACCGGGGCAGCAATATCGCCAGCGGCTGGGTGGGACGGCTTGGCAGTAAGCTCATCCGCGCGCCGCAGACGTTGTTGAAGGTCGGCGTGGACAGCCTGCAATTCATGGTGTCGAACACCGACGCTCGCGCGGCAAAGCGGGCGCCCACCAGCGTGGATACGCTCGATCCCACTAACCCCTTTGTGAAGGCGATCAACGAAGTCCCGCTGAAGAGTGGCGTGCCGTATTATTCCATCATCGGCGACCGCGGAAAAGGGGACACCCCCAACAGCAGCGACGGCGTGGTGCCTTACTGGAGTTCCCATCTCGATGGCGCGGTTTCGGAAAAGATTGTGCCTTCCGATCACAGCGCTCACCAGAATCCGGAGGCGATAGCTGA
>JANOZA010000885.1:0-2306 GCA_031429155.1 Verrucomicrobiota bacterium
CGCCGCGTGAGCAGCGAGGACTGGTGAAAACTGGGGCAGGCGTGGGACATGGCAGACGGTAACTACGTGCCACGCTGGCCGCTTTCAGGCCGCATTCAAGGAAACCGGTCCGGAGATGACTCCTGGACGCGACCTTGCAGGATGCGTAACCTTTTTCGTCCCGAATGCCGTCTCCAGGGTCAGCCCCCGCAGGGGGAAATCATAACGAACGAAGCCAATACCATGACTACGAAACTCCTCTGTCTGCTGTTCCTCCTTGCCTTCGTCCTCCCGTTTACCGCCTCTGCCCGGCAGCCTTCGCTCGCCGCCTCCGTGCCGGATGGAGCCATCGGTTTTGTGGAATTGTCCAACCTCGGCGAAGTCGTCCGCGCTGTTCGCGACTCCCGCGCGCTCGACATGATCCTCGCCACCGACGAGTTCCGAAAGTACGAGCAGTCAGCGGACTATCTCAAGGTCAATGCTTTCCGCACCACGGCCGAACTCATGCTCGGATCATCCTTGTGGGAGGTGTCTGCCGAACTCCTCGGCGGTCGCGTCGCCGTGGCGCTCTACCCGGACCCCGGCCAGACAGGGAAACCGCAGGCGATCGCGATTCTCCGCCACGACGAATCGAAGACCCTCGATAAAACCCGCGATGCGCTGAAGTCGCTGCTCTCAGGATTCGGCAAAGAGACGGACACGGCTGCCATCTGTCCCGGGGCCACGACGTGGGCCATTAAAGACCAGGGCTTCATTTCCATGCACGCCACCTGGATCGTCGCCACGCAGCAGCGCGCCATGCTCGACCGTACCCTCGCCCTCCTCGGCAGCGCGAAGGAGAAGCCGGCATCGCTCGCCGCGCAGGACACCTTCGCCGAAATGGAACGCGGGTTCGGCGACGACCACCATGTCCGCGCCTGGGTCAATACTCCGCTCATCAGAAAGGCGATGGGCGAGCGATTCGGACTGCCGCAGAAGTTCAACGACGGCGGCGCGTCTCTCATCTTCGGCGGTCTTGTGGAACTCGCCGGCCACAGCCCGTTCGCCGCCGCGACCCTCGATTTCCGGAAGAACGACGTGGAGGGAGTCCTCGCTATCGCCGGGGATCCTGCCAAACTGCCGGAGCCGTCCGCCCTCTGGTTCACTCAGTCTCCTGACAACGGCGTCATCGCCCTGCCGAACACGCCCGGCACTATCGCCGGCATCACCATGCACCGGAAGTTCGGCCAGTGGTACCGTCAGCGCGACAAGCTGCTGGCCGACCATCTACTGCCCGCGTTCGACAAATTCGAGACCGACATCGGCAATCTCCTTCCGCAGAAGGATTTCGGCGAAGACGTCCTGCCGCTCATCGGCGACAACCTCACCCTCACCGCCGCCCTGCAAAGCTACGACCACCTCGCCGGCTCGCCCGGTATCAAGCTCCCCGCCTTCGCCGCCCTCTTTGACCTGCCGAAGCCCAAAGAAGGTGCCGACACCTTTGCCCTCTTCTTCCAGACGCTCTCCGCCATTCTCAATCTCCAGGCCGGTCAGGAAGGCCGCCAGCCCTCCGTGCTCGACAGCGAATTCTACAAGGAAACCAAGATCACGTTCAGCCGCTTCCTTGAAAAACCGAAAGGCGACCGCCTCGCCATCGCCTATAACTTCCAGCCCGCCGCCGCCAGCGTGGGACGGAAATACATCATCGCCACCTCCGTGCAGTATTGCCGCGACCTCGTGGACCACTTCAAGAACCCCGAATCCAGCCAGTGGCAAAACCGCAACTCCGAGCTCGTGCTCGACGCCGCGAATCTCGCCAAACTCGCGGAACTCAACGAAGGCCTCCTTCGCAGCCAGGAAATCCAAAAAGGCACCGCCCCTGACGCCGCGGGTAAACGCATCGGCATGCTGCTCACCGTGCTCAGGCAACTCGACTCGCTGCGGTATCACTCATCCCAGGACGGTGGACTGCTTAAGATGCACCTGAAGACGAGCTGGAAGTAACCGCGATTCACGATCAGGCTGCGCAAGGTGCGGACGCTGAAGATTCATTTTGTCCGCCCCGGCAGCGCGAGACACGGGAGATAATCATTGCTTCCCGGCGGGCCTCCCGTCCATCTTTTGTAAGACATGATGTTCCGAACCCAAATACAAAAACCGCTGCTTCGCCCCGTTTCGTTGCTGGCAGTATCTCTTATGATGGCGGCCCCCGCGCAGGCAGACGACAAGCCCGCTGCCGCCCCGCAGTCCCTGCCCGGCAAGGGATTGGCGCAGCACGATTTTCTCTACGCCGGCGAGTCGAAGAACCGCCGCGTGTTCATCGTCAGGAAAGGCGAAGTCGTCTGGTC
>JANOZA010000886.1:0-4192 GCA_031429155.1 Verrucomicrobiota bacterium
GCCACAGCTTCGCCGGGCGGCGGCTTCGGCGCGGTGACTTCGATGTTGGTGAAGTAAAGATTGCGGTCGTGCTTCAACGGCTCGGCCTGCGTCTCGTCGAGGAAGTCATTCACGAACTGCACGCCCACCGTCATCGGCCCGGCGCTCTCGACGCGGAATTTCGCGCGGAAAGTTTTCGCCGCACCGCGCAGAGCATCCACGGAAAACCGCCCGTGCGGCATCTCCTGCTCGCCGACCATGAGATACATCTTCGCCGCCTCCGTGCCCGCGTGAGTCTCGAACGCCGTCACCGCCATCTCGTATTCGCCCGGCACGGCGCAGTTCACCGCCAACGACACCGTGCCGTTCACATTCAGATAACGCTCGTCGCCGAGCATCTGCCCCGGCCCCTTGAAATCCGCGAGCGGCAGCTTCGCCGTCGCGCCCGCCTCGACCGTCGTCGCACCGACGAGCATTGGACGCGGATACGCCGCCACGGGCGTCGCGCCAAACAACCTCCGCTGACTTTCCGGCGGCCATTGCTCGACGAGCGGCCCCTCCGCCTCGAACCAATCGTAAGCCACGCCCGGTCCCTCGTAGCCGACCACGCCATCGTTCACGCCGCTGTTGCTCGCCGCGCTGCTGGGCAGCGTCATCGCGTGATACGAAATGCGCTCGCCGGGATTGAGCCACACTTTGAACTCATGCGTCTTCGGCTGCGCGGATGGCGCGTCGAAATATCCGAGCGGCACGCCCTTCAACGACGCGCGGATGATGTGCGTCGCCTCCGTCGCGCCATAGAACTCCACATTCTCCATCCGCCCCTCCTCGGCCTTCTGCTCCGGCAGCCGCGTGAACTCCCACTGCCCCGCATCGTTCTGAAAATATGGCGGGCTGAACGCTGTGAAATTCCGCACCAATCCGCGCACCGCAGGCACAGCCTTAGTGCGCTCCCAGCGCAAGCTCCAGATGGAAAATCGCACGCGATACCAGCCCGGCACCGTCGGGCGGAAATGGTCCATCTGAATCCCCTCCGGCTGATGCGCGCCGATGACGCCCGTGAGCACCGCCGCCGAGTCCGCCTCGCCGCCAAACGTCGCGCCGCGATACGTGTTGCCATAATCCTCCTGCGGATTCCCGACGACATGCGTCTTCAATCCCGGCGCAAGTTCGCGCCCCGCGAGCGGCACCGCGTTGTGGGTCGCGATGGCCGCGCGCATCGTGTCCTGCTTCGCCGCCGACTCGCGCCAAGTCTTCGTTTCCGGTCGCGCCACCGTCCGCACCACAGCCTGCCGCAGCGCCGCATCGGCGGCCTGCAAATACTTCGTCATCTGCACGTGCGAGATGTCGAGCGCGCCCGCGACTTTATCGAATCCAAACTGCTGCCCATCCTCCGGCAGCAGCTCCTTCACGCGCAGCAGCGGCAGCGCCAGCACATCGCGCAACGCATTCTCATACTCCGTGCGATTCATCCGTCGCACCGTCGTCCGTCCACCGCCCGCCTTGAGCGCACTCCCCTCCGCGTCCGCCAGTTCACTCCCCAGCGTGCCGAGAAAAGCCACACGCTCAGCCTCCGCCGGACGCGCCTTCTTCTTCGGAGGCATCTCCCCGCTCGCGATGGCGTCGTGGACCTTGACCCACTTAGCGAAATTGTCCGCGTTGGCGAAATCACGCGGCAGCGCCGCAAGGTCCAGCCCGCCCTTTTTCTCATCCGCATCGTGGCAATCGGCGCAGTGAGCGTCGAGAAATTGCCGGGCGGCTGGCGTGACCTCCGCGGCGCCGGGTGCGGTGCTGGCAAGGAGTGGGAGTAACGAAAGTCCGAGTCGCAGCGTAGTGGAAGTCAGGAGCATGGGTTGAGAATGATGTGGGTGAATTCCAGGGTTTGAGTTCCCTTACGACAGTTCCGAAAGCACGCCGGTGCTACAGCCAAACGCATCGGCGGCGATGCCTATTTGGCGCAGCATGCGGACGTAGAGATTGGAGAGCGGGTAGTTTTTCTGACGGTCAAAGGCGACGTGGCCTTGGTGTTTGTAGCCGCCACCTGCAAGGAGGACGGGGAGGTTGTTCGACGCGTGGGCGGAGCCGTCGCCGAGGTTGCTGATGGAGAGGACTTGCGTGCTGTCGAGCAACGTGCCGCCGGCTTCGGGCGAATCGTTGAGCTTTTGCAGCAACCCTTGGAGGAGGCGCATGTGGGCTTCTTCGTAGAGGGCGACTTGCTCGACTTTGCGCGGCTCTTTGCCGTGGTGCGATGCGTCGTGTTCGCCGAGTTGAGAGCCGGGGACGCTGGGCGTGGCGGTTTGCTCAGGCACGCGGCAGACGATGACTCGCGTGGAATCTGTCTGCGTGGCGAGGTGAATGAGGTCATACCACTTCTTGGTCTGGCCGACCCATTCGTTCGGGTCGTTTTCCGCTTTCGTATCGACGCGAGGCTTCGGCTTGGCGGCCCACTCCTTTTCTTGCGCGAGGCTTTGCTCGGCTTCGCGGATGGAGGTGGTGAGCACATCCATGCGCTGGCGGTCGGCGGAGCTGATTTCGCGGTTCAGTGCGCGGAGCTGGTCGCGCATTCCGTCGAGGATGCTTTTGCCGTCATCGAGTCGGCGGATTTCGCGGGCGATTTCATCGGGCGTTCCGTCCACGAAAAGCTGCGCGAAGAGCTTGGCGCGGTTGCGCTGCCCGGGAAGGGCGACGCCTTTGCTGTTAAATGAAATCGCCGGGCCGAGCAGCAGGTAAGGCACCCGCGTTTGCCCGCCGACGTGCTGCGCGGCGAGCTGGTCGAGTGTGATGCCGAGGTGCATGTCGTCCATGCGCTTGATGTTATCGGGATGCACGCCGTTGAGCAGCGCGAACTCGGTGCGGTGGTCATTCGGGTAGCCGAGGTGCGACATGCCGGAGAAGACGGTGAACTTCCCGCGCTGTGGTTCGAGGATTTTCAGAAGTCGCGGTGCTTCGTAGTCGAGTCCTGCTTTTTCGGGGAAAAAATACGGTGCGTAAGTCCCAAGCGGACGGTCGAGGATGACCATGCGGCGCGGTGGCGCGGCGGCGGGAGCGGCGGCGCGGCCAAAGGGAATCATGGCGTCGAGCAGCGGCAGCGCGAGCGTGGCGGCGCCGGCTTTGAGAAAGGTGCGGCGGTCGAGATGGCGTTTCGGCAGGTGAGGCATAGTGGCTATTGGTTTAAGAAGGAGCGGCTTTGCACGACTTCGGCGATAAGTGTGCGAAGGCCGTAGTTGTTGGGTTTGGCGGCGGTGAGGATTTGCTCAACCACTGCGCGGTCGGCGAACTGGATGTCGGCACCGGTGCCGTAGGTGAGGAGCTTGCGGGTGATGTTGCGGGCGATTTGCGCGGGGTCGCCAAGGAGCGCACGCTTGTATTCGGCGAGGTCGGCGAACGCTGCGCCTTCGGGCGTGATGCCGGATGCGTCTACTGCGGCGGTGAAATAGACGTGTTTCTTTTCGGGGTAGTTCGGCAGCGGGAGCAGGGAACTTTTGCCGTCCACGCCGAGTGCGGAGCGGTAGCGCTCGCGGTAGCCGCCGAGCACGTCGTAGTTCTCCAGCGCGAAGCCGGGCGGATCAATCTGCGCGTGGCAACCAGCGCAGGCGGGGAGTGCGCGATGTTTTTCGATTTGCTCGCGCAGCGTCGTCGCGCCGCGGATGTCTGGCTCAATGGCTGGCGTGTCCGGCGGTGGCGGGCTGGGCGGGCGCCCGATGATGCGCTCCAGCATCCAGACGCCGCGCTTGATGGGCGACGTGTAGGTGCCGTTCGCGGTCGCTTTCAAAATGCTGGCATGGGTGATGACGCCGCCCCGATGATACGCGGGGACGAGCGGAACTTTGCGAAACTCGCAGCCGTCCACGCCGGGGATGCCGTAGTGCTTCGCGAGGCGTTGATTGAGCATCGTCCAGTCGGAGTCCACGAACTCCGTGACGCTGCGATCCTTCGCGAGCACTTCGCGGAAAAAGCCCTTCGTTTCCGCCGCGAGTGACCTGCCGAGTTCGTCGTCATATTCGAGATACTGCTCGTCGGGTTTCATCGTGAGCACCTTGTGCAGGTCGAGCCACTGGCTGGCGAAATTCTCCACGAGCGCCTCGGCCCGCGCGTCGGCGAGCATCCGCTCGACTTGCGTGCGGAGCGTCTTCGGCTGGCGCAGTTCGCCCCGCGCGGCGACGGCGAGCAGCGCGGCATCCGGCGGCCCGCTCCACAGGAAATACGCGAGCCG
>JANOZA010000887.1:0-4940 GCA_031429155.1 Verrucomicrobiota bacterium
TGCGGTGGATGTTTCCGGGCGGGTGGACCAGAGGTTCCGCTGCGCTGCACCCCTGGCTATTCATGGGAGAACCGCGCTGCGGTTCCTTAGGTGCAGTCGAATGAACTCCAACACATTTGTGCTGACTCCTACACTCGGAACAGCGCGCCCAGCTTCTTCCCGAGGATCATCGCGGCGCCGGTCAGGGTGATTGTCAGGAAGATCATGGCCCAGACGCCGAGGGCGGAGGCGAGGGCTTCGCCGTTGCCGAGGTTGCCGATGAGTTCGTAGATGGCTTTGGTGATGGGGAAGTGCTCGCGCTTTTGGGCGAGGATCATGCTGTCGCTGACTTCGAGCATGGAGAAGGAAAACGTGAGGAGCGCGCCGGCGATGAGGCTGGCGGTGATGAGCGGGAGGGTGATTTTCAGAATGGTCTTCCACGGCGGGCAGCCGAGGTTTTGCGCGGCTTCCTCCAGGCTGACGCTGGTTTGTTGCAGGCCGGCGCTGACGCTGCGCACCACATACGGCACGCGGCGGATGCAGTAGGCGACAATGAGCAGCAGGATGGGACTGCCATTTCCCATGATGAGCCATGAGAGCGGCTGGCCTTCGCGGGTCATGGCGAGATAACCGAATGCAAGCACGATGCCCGGCACGGCGAGTGGCAGCATGGTGAGGGCGTCGAGGAAGTGACGGCCGGCGAGCTTTGTGCGCACGGTGACCCACGCGATGGCGACGCCGAGGATGCAGGCGAGGACGGTGGCGATGCCGGAATATTGCAGGCTGTTCTGAATGGATGGCACCGTGAGGCTGTGGCTGAGCGCGTCCTTGTAGTGCTGCATGGTGAGGCTCGACGGGAGCACGGTGTCATTCCAGTCGCCGGCGCAGGCAGTGAGGAAGACGCCGGCGTGGGGCATGACGGCGAGTCCGATGACCGCCGCGAACGCCGCCGCGGCAAGCAGTCCTTTCTTTCCCGTGAGGGTGACGGTGCGCGAGGCCATGCTGGCGCGTCCGCTGCCGGAGTAGTCATGGCGTCCGAACGCATACTTGCTGGCAAGGAAGAACAGCAGGCTGAATCCCACCATGATGGCGACGAGCGCATACGGCAGGGGATTGCCGCTCATGTCCTTCGCGCCGTCCCATATCTGCACGCTCGTCACCCGGGCGTAGTCGAATACGAGCGGCACGCCCAGCTCGGTGAATCCCCAGATAAAGACGATGCTCGCGCCCGCGAAAATTCCCGGCATGGCGAGCGGCAGGGTGACGCGGCGAAATCTCCGCCACGGCGTGCAGCCGAGATTTTCCGCAGCCTCATCCAGCGCGGGGTCGAGGTTGGACAGTGCGGCGGTGATGTTGAGGTAGAGGATCGGGTAAAGGTGGAGGCTGTTCATGATGATGACGCCCATGAGCCGCCCACTGCCCAGCCAGTCCATGGGCCGCGCCGCATCCATGAGACCGATGTGGATGAGCAGGCCATTGAGCGCGCCGTGCTGCCCGAGGATTTGCTTAATGCCGATGACGCCAACGAACGGCGGCAGGATGAGCGGCACGAGCAGCAGCGATGTCAGGATCATCTTGCCGCGAAACTCGAATCGCGTCGCCAGCACCGCGAGCGGCAGCGCTAGAATCAGGCAGCCGATGGTGGTGCCGACAGCCATCTTGAAGGAGTTGATGAAGCCCTCGATGTAGATGGGGTTGCTGAAAATCTCCCGGACGAAGCCCATGGTGAAACCGCCAGTCTTCGGATCAACGAAGGCTTCCTTCAGCGTCACGCACACCGGCCACACCAGAAAGCAGCCCATGATGGCCACAGTGAGCAGCAGCACGGCAAGTGGAGGTGTGAACAGTCGTCGGATCATGGCGGGTAGCCTATAGAAACGCTGCGGCGGGATGCACGGGAATTGTTTGCCCGCTCAATCCGCTCCACTTGCATCGCCGCCGGGCAGTCTGTAGGGGCAGAGCAATTACTCTCCCCCATGGCCGCCCAAAAAAGCACTCTCGACCTTACTTTGAAAATCTGGCGTCAACCCGGACCGCAGGCGCCGGGCCGCTTTGAAACCAGGGAGGCGAAGGCCATTCCCGACTCAGCGTCATTCCTGGAGATGCTCGACATCGTGAATGAGCGGATTATTTCCGACGGCGGCAACCCGGTGGCGTTCGATCACGACTGCCGGGAGGGCATCTGCGGCTCGTGCTCGCTGGTCATCAACGGCGCGCCGCACGGGCCGAATCGCGGGGTCACCACTTGCCAGTTGCACATGCGGAGCTTTCGCACCGGCGACACTATCTGGATCGAGCCGTTCCGGGCCAAGGCCTTTCCGGTGATCCGCGACCTAACGGTGGATCGCAGTGCCTTCGACCGCGTCATCCAGGCCGGCGGCTTCATCAGCGCCCGGACCGGCTCTGCGCCGGAAGCCAACAGCGTGCCGGTGCCCAAGCCGGACGCCGACTCCGCCTTCGCGGCCGCTGCCTGTATCGGCTGCGGGGCGTGCGTGGCTGCCTGCAAGAATGCCAGTGCCATGCTTTTCGTCTCCGCCAAAGTGGCGCATCTCAATCTTCTGCCCCAGGGAAAACCGGAGGCCAGAAGCCGCTCGCTCTCAATGGTGCGCGCGATGGACAAAGAGGGATTCGGCAACTGCACGAATCAGTATGAGTGCGAAGCCGTGTGCCCCAAGGAAATCAGCGTGGACAACATTCGCCGCCTCAACCGCGACTACCGCAACGCCGCTCTCGCCGACGCGGCGGGTTAGTAACTATCGCGTGCCCGGTGGCCGACGAAACACGGCCACATGCCGGTCCACGGATTTTCCTTTTGTGGGGAGATCGCGGGAGTCTTTGTTTCTCAGACTCGTCACCAGTTCGCCGCCAGCCTCGCGGATGGCTTTTACCGCGAGTTCGTGCTCAACGTCAAAGTAGCTCGTGATGACGAGCAGCCCTGAGTCCGAGAGCCGCTCCATGCCCTGAGAGAAGATGCGCCGCCACGCGCGACGGTCATTCCAAAAATTCTGGTGACGAAGGAAGACCATGTCAAAGCCGCCGCCGAGTTCCTTGATGTCTTTGAGCTTTGAGCAGTCCTGCTCGAGGAACTCAACATCCGTTCCCGGCTTCTGCAGCAGACGACCGCGCGCCCGGGCATCGGCAAGTTGAGCACCGCGGATGTCGGCACCGACGAAACGCAGCGCCGCGCCTTTCTTCCCCAGCTTCACCGCAGCGAGGGATGAAACCACTTCCACCTCCCGGCATTCACCGCACGCGAGATCCAGCACCTGGACTTCATCGCGCGGCTTTTCCACAACAGGCAACGCCGCATCCAGCGCCGACGTGAGCAGGCGGTGGAGAGTTTGTTCATCAGGTGGAATTTCGGGCATGGGCAGCGATCCTATGTCCCCTCAACGCGAGGGCAAGCGGCGCGATTACAAGTGCCCCCACCCGCGCGACCGCAGGCCAGGTGTGCGAACCACAGGCCACACATGCAGGGTTCTTCGGGAAGCCCGGAGGGCTGGATAACAGTTGCGTTAGCGACTGTGGGGCGGCGGCTCTGCTGTTAGACCGGGCGCGTCACGGTGCCAGGCTCGCTGCCGGCCTCGTGATTCGTGTTTAGAATAACATAGACTTTATAGGACATCGCGGCCCCTGGCAAGGCGAGGCCGGCGGCGGTCGTATAGGTGAGGGGCGCGCCGGGGGCGATGGTGGCGAGGAGGGTCTCATCTTCCGTGGAATAGTCAGGACCGGGCGTGGCCCGCACCTGATAGCCGGCCAGCTCAGGGTCCGTGCTCTCCGTCCATGACAGTTCGGCGCGCAGGTTAGGCTGGGACCACGCGGACGTCAGGGTCACGGGGTCCGGGGTGCTGCCGGGGAGCGGGGTCAGGCGCGGCAGGGTGGTCACGGGCACGCTGTCCGGGGCGTAGAGGGCCTCGATCTTCAAGCGATAGGTGACCATGAGGGCTTTGGCCCGCACCTGGAGGGTATTGCGCAGCAGACGCTGGTCGGCGGCGGCGCGCTCGCAGGTGCTGCGGGTGGTGAAGACGCCATCCAACTGCGCGCGCAGGGCGACGAGTTTCGCCCGGGTGAATCCGCCCATCAGCAGCATAGGGGCGGTGAACAAAGGGCTGGGGGGCAGCGCATTCACGCGGTTCCAAAGGTCCAGCATGTCATCCACGGCATTGAGAAAGGCATCGCGACCGGCGCTGCGGTTCGGCACGTCCGGCAGGCTGTTGAAAGTGGTGTTTCCGGAGAAGTCCGCACGGATGCGGCGGTTAAACTCAGCTACACGGTCGCCGGCGGTTTGGCGTATTTTTTCCAAATTCACCCGGGAGTTTTCCAAATTATTGAGCACGGTCTGCAAATTTGTCTTAGCTGTGTCCAACGTAGCACGCAGGGTGCCGAAATTAGTGAAAGTAACAGCCGCGCCGTCCTCGGCAATAATAATGGCGTTGTCTGTGGCTTGCCAGTGGGCGGTGAATTCATCCATTACTGAAATGTAGTCTATGGTGGAGGCGATGGGCATGGCAGTAGGTGGGTAAGTGGGTTAATCCTGACTTGGCATTATTCCGTAGGCTGTGTCGGTTGTCAAGAATTTTTGCAGGAGAGGCAGACATTTTGTTCGTAGAAGATCAAATCTTAAGCGGAGAACCTTAAATTTTATCCGTAGAAAGTCCGTTCTGGTGCAGAGAGACTGTGATTTCTTCAGTGGAAAAGCGCAGTTTATCAGTAGAAGTTCACTGACTTTGCCTGGAAGTGAACGGTGTCAGCCTTGAGGCAGCCTATGGCATCGGACGAAGCTGCAGTTTAAGAATAGAAGCACTTTTGGTGGTAATCCAGACGGAGTTGACGACCGGCTCTTGGTTCGGCCGGGCCAATGGCCCTGAGCCTTATACGGAAGTATTGCAGGCATTGCCAAGCCGGAGGCTTGCCAGCCATTAGCCGGTGGTTGAGCGCAGCGATACCACCGGTATTCGCGG
>JANOZA010000888.1:0-4764 GCA_031429155.1 Verrucomicrobiota bacterium
GGTCAGTCCGGTGAAGGCGCGGGCGAGGCTGGCGGTGATGGCGGCATCGTCGAAGGAGGCGAACTCGAGTTCGGGCAAGGTGGCGTGAACGAGGTCCACCCGGGCGATGAACTGCTTCACCCGATGATCCATCAGCGGCAGGTCGAAGGCTCCAGCGCGGTGGGCTTCGGCCAGGCAGCGCCCGCTGGCGACGGGATCGAGGTCGCGTTGCTGGGCCTTTTGCTCGATGACGAGATCGCGATAACGCACGAGTTTCATGGCGGCGACACGCTTGTTTTGGGCATCAAAGAGGTGCTCCACGGTGGTGCTCAGATGCTGGGGAAACATCTCGGCGATCCACCCAGGCTGCACGGCGGTGGCGAGGCTGAGCAGGGTCTGTCGCGACGGTGTTTCGCGCAGGTTGGCGGCGACGAACCAGGTGGCGTCCTGCACCACGCTTTCGCGCGCGAGCTGGCCCTGGCGTTGGTCAGTGAGGTCGCAATCGCTTTTGCCGGGCGTGCGGCGTTTGGCGAGTTGATCAACGAAGCCAGCCATGAGGCAACGCAGCAGGGCCTCGTCGTTTTTTGCCGGGCTGACAGGTGTGGCATCGCGGTCGTAGAGGCGCTGCTGGTGGGCGACTTGCAGGATCTGTTGGCAGGTTTGCTCCACCTGGCGCGCGACCTGGGCGTTGATGCCGTAACTGCGGCAGCGGTCGAAGCTGAAGCCGTTCGCTTTGGCGAAGTCGTAGCCGCGCATGAGGGTGATGAAGTCGGAGTCCGCGCTGTCCTCGAACATCTCGCGGGCGGCTTTGGTTTGCGCATCGTCGCGATCCAGTCGTGCGAGCAAGTCGCGACCACTAACCAGGGCGGCACACAGCGCGGCATCGGGCACGCAGCCGCGCTGGCTGGCCTCGATCAACATGCGTGAATAACGCGGGTGCATGGGCAGCCGCAGCATCTGGCGACCGATGGGCGTGAGGTCCGCATTCAGCAAGGCCCCGAGCATGGTGAGCAGGCGCTCGGCGCGTTCGACGGCCTGCGGATCGGGTTTGTCCAGCCAGTCAAAGGTGGCGGCTTCCCGGATGCCAAGCGAGTGCAGCAGCAGCACGACCTCGGCGAGGTCACTGCGCTGAATCTCTGGTGTGTTGCGTGCCTCGCGGCTCTTGTGGCCGATCATGGTCCACAAGCGATGACAAGTGCCTGGCGCGGTGCG
The DNA here is from genome assembly GCA_031429155.1 of Verrucomicrobiota bacterium. Classification (GTDB taxonomy): domain Bacteria; phylum Verrucomicrobiota; class Verrucomicrobiia; order Verrucomicrobiales; family V1-33; genus V1-33. Next base: position 1,192 of record JANOZA010000888.1, read on the forward strand.
GCCGGCGCGGCCCTTGCGCTGGTCCGCACTGGCCCGGCTGATAGGCTCCAGCAAAAGCGTGCCGATGCCGCGTTCCGCATCGTAACGGGCCACGCGGGCGACACCACTATCCACGACATGGCGGATGCCATCAATGGTGATGCTGGTCTCGGCGACGTTGGTGGCGACGATGATTTTGCGCAGCGCATTCGGGGCAAAGGCGCGGTCCTGCTCCTGCGGCTCGAGTTCGCCATGCAAAGGGATGCAGGCCACACGCTCCCGCGTTCTCAGGCATCTCAGCGCATCGAGCGTGCCGTTGATCTCGCCGCGCCCGGGCATGAAAACGAGGATGTCGCCCGGTGACTCGTTATGGATGATGCGCTCGACCGCCTCAGCTGCCTGCACGGTGATCGGGCGCTGGTCGGGCATCGAAAGATAGCCCACCTCCACGGGATAGCTTTGCCCTTCGGAAATGAGGATCGGGCACTGGTCCAAATACGCGGCGACCGGCTCGGCATCTAGCGTGGCAGACATCACCAGCATGGCCAAATCGGGCCGCTGGGTCTGCTGCAAGTGCTTCACCAGTGCGAGAGCGACATCGCTGAGCAGGTTCCGCTCGTGGAACTCATCGAAGACCACGGCGCCGATGTTCGCCAGCGTGCGATCATCCTGAAGCCAGCGCAGCAGGATGCCCTCCGTGACAAAGCAGATGCGGGTGCCGGTGCTGGTGTGATCGTCGAATCGGATTTGATAGCCAACCTCGGCGCCCAGCTTCCCTTCCCGCTCCCATGCGACGCGGGCAGCCACGGTGCGGGCGGCGACACGCCGGGGTTGCAGCACCACGATCATCTTCTCCCCCGCGATCCCCGCATCGAGCAGCATCTGCGGCACCTGGGTGGTCTTGCCCGAGCCCGTGGGCGCGACGAGGACGAGGCGATTGCCGTCATGCAGCGTGCGCAGGATGTCGGTGTGAATCTTCCAAATGGGGAGAACGGTGGGGGCAGGCATGAAACGGGGCACGCACGCTATGGGTCAGCGCGGGTATTACCAACACGAATCCCGGCAGCGGGAATTTCCTCCCTGTTTGGACAGTGGGCGCGGCCTTCCCCTACAACACTTGAAAAACGGGCCGATGCGCTTGAAGGAAAAGCATGAGCAAAGCGAACCCAAACAAGAAGGAGTTGTCACCGAAACAGCGTGGAGAACTGCTCAGTGCATTGAAAGCCCGGTTTGAGAAACACGTGAACCGCCACAAAGGTCTGGAGTGGGCTAAGATAGAGGCAAGGCTTGACGCCCATCCTGAGAAACTGTGGTCACTCAACGAAATGGAAAGAACCGGCGGGGAACCGGATGTGGTCGGCCATGACAAAAAGACCGGCGAATACATTTTTTATGACTGCTCCGCGGAAACGCCGAAAGGCCGCACCAGCGTTTGTTATGACCGTGAAGGACTTGAGTCTCGAAAAGAACACAGACCGGACAATACCGCGATGGATATGGCCGCGGCCATGGGCATTGAACTTCTGACGGAAGAACAGTATCTGGAACTGCAGACACTTGGAGATTTCGATACGAAGACGTCGAGCTGGGTGAAAACACCTGCTGATATACGGAAACTCGGCGGTGCACTCTATGGTGATCGCCGCTACGGCCGCGTTTTCGTGGGTCACAACGGCGCGCAGTCTTACTACGCCGCCAGGGCGTTCCGGTGCTCGCTAAGGGTCTAGATTCTAAATGTGAGTTCAATAAGCAAAGACTTGGACAGGCAGGAATCAGGGTTCATAGGTTTCGCAACTGCTCCAGAAATCGCTCCTTTTCATTCCATCCATGCCTTCCTCAAAACTCGACAAGCTAATCCAGAAGAAGCCTTCTCCCGTGCCTAACAGGAAGCAGGCAAAGAAGCCCGGCGCTGCAGACGAGATCAAGGTGCCTGCGGATGGAGACTGGCGCACCACGGACGAGGATGAGATCAACCGCCGCCGGCTGCGCGCGCGTGAAGAGCCGATGCAGGTGACGAATCTTGCGCCCGAATATCCCGTATTCTCGGACTTCCGTGTGGCTTCGGCCAGCGGGCAGCCCTACACGGTGCAGATCCATGATGTGGCGCAGCGTCTCTTCGCCTGCTCATGCATGGACTTTCGCATCAATGGCCTGGGCACCTGCAAGCATGTGGAGGCCGTGCTCTGGCAATTGCAAAAACGCCTTGGCAAAGGCTGGCACGCAGCTGTGGAACAGGGTTCCACACGAGCAGAGATTATGCGGCACCGCTGCCTGCCGACACTGATGGCTGGTGGTGACCCCAAGCGGTTGCCAGCCAGGGCCAGGCTCTTGTTCTGCAAGGACGGCACGCTGTCGGCGGACGTTGCCGTGGAGGATGCATTCGGCATTCTCGCCCCGCTCAGTGGGGCTGCGGTGCGCGTCTCGCATCTCATTCCGCGCTGGCTGGAACGCCGTCGTCAGCAGGATGAGCGGGTCACCCTGCGCCGCGACTACGAGCAGTCCGTCGTCAACGGATCTGCTCCCTCGCAGGTCACGCTGATGCCGTTGTATCCGTATCAGCGGGACGGTATGCTGCACCTCGCCTTCACCGGACGCGCAATGCTGGCCGATGAGATGGGCCTGGGGAAAACCATCCAGGCCATCGCCGCGTGTGCGCTGCTGCACCGGCTGGGCAAGGCGAAGCGCGTGCTCGTGATCTCGCCCGCGTCGCTGAAAACCGAATGGGAGGAGCAGATTCGCAAGTTCACCACGCTTGACTACCAGATCGTTTATGGCGGACGCCGCGAGCGGGCGCGACACTACACGAAGGACGCGCCGGTGTTCACGCTGATGAACTACGAACAGGTGCGCAGCGATGTGCTCGACATCAATGAACGCCTCGCACCCGACATCGTGGTGCTTGACGAAGCGCAGCGCATCAAGAACTGGGCGTCGAACACCGCGCGCGCGATCAAACTGCTGCGCAGCCCCTTCGCCTTCGTGCTCACCGGCACGCCGCTGGAGAACCGCATAGACGAACTGTATTCGCTCGTCGATTTCCTCGACCCCGAGGTCTTCGGCTCGCTCTTCCGGTTCAACCGCGAGTTCTACGAACTCGATGACAAAGGCCGCCCTGATGCCTATCGGAACCTGCGCGAACTGCACGAACGGGTGCGTCCGCTCATGCTGCGGCGCCGCAAAAGCGATGTCGAAGACGAACTCCCCGGACGCACCGACGAAAACCGCTTCGTGCCCATGAGCGAAGAGCAGGCCGCCGCGTATGAGGAGCCGCAGTTTGAAGCAGCACGTATCGCGGCCATGGCGAAGAAGCGTTCGCTGCGCAAAGAGGAGCACACGCGCCTCATGATGAACCTCGCGAAGATGCGCATGATCTGCGACAGTGTGTACATCCTCGACGACGAGGCCCGCGAAAGCCCGAAGCTCGATGAACTGCGGAGCATCCTCGAAGACTGCCTAACCGAGAATGAGGTGAAGGTCATCATCTTCTCCGAGTGGGTGCGCATGCTGGAACTCGTGCAGGGATTGCTCAAAGACATGAAGACCGGCTACGCGCTGCACACTGGCCAGGTCAGCCAGAAGCGCCGCCGCGCCGAG
>JANOZA010000889.1:0-1536 GCA_031429155.1 Verrucomicrobiota bacterium
GTGGGCACTTCGCTTTGCACGCCGAGGTCTTCGGAAGTCTTCACGAGGCCGAGGCCGAAGAAGTATTGCCAGAGGCGGTTCACCTGGACGCGGGCAGTGAGTGGATGCTCCGGCCGGAAGAGCCACTGGGCAAAGCCGAGCCGGTTCTTCGGTGCATCGGCGGGCATGGGCGGGAGGAATGCGGGCGAACCGCCGGTCACGTCTTCCTTTGGCGTGAGGTAGTTGCCGCGGTCGAGGATCTTGGTCTGGCGCGGCTGCTTGTCGGACATGACCATGACGCGCGGCAGGTTTTGTTTGTAGTCGCTGAGTGCCTTTTCTGCGGCTTTCGTTTTCTCCCGCGCGGCGATGATCGTGGATGGCGCGAGATTCTTGGAAACGTAGTCGCGCAGTTTGCCGGCTTCGTCTTTGGAGCGGTCAGGCTTCTTCACGATGGCCGCGATGTCGTCAGGCAGGGGCTTGCGCGTGGCTGGCTGGCTGTCGGCAGTGGAGGAGAGGCGGAAGCGCCCTAGCAGGTGCTGCTTGTTCTGTGACTGGAACTCGAAAGTCAGAGCCAGTTTCGTGTCGGGCGCCACGGTCACTGGTTCAGCGCACTGCACGATGAGGATGTAGGGTTTCGTCGTTTCCGGATAGAAGGCCCATCCGGTGTCGGGATTGTCATCGAGCACCGCTTCCGGTGAAAATCCTCCCTGGGAGTAGGTCGCGGAGGCGGCATTGAGTTTGATTTCCTTGTCGCCGGCCTTGAGCCGCAGCCTGGAGAGCACGGCGTTGCCGCTGTCCGAACGACCGGCACCCTTGGATGGCAGGCGTCGGTCAGGGATGGTTTCGATGCGAAAGCCGGCGATGGGTTTTTCACCGGCGGGAATGGTGATCACGTAGTCCCCTTTGTCCGGCCGCGGGCCATCGGAGTAAATGGAATTGTCTTCCAGTACGCTGAGCAGCACGCCGCCGGTCGCGGTGAGGCTGGCGGGTTTGAGCACCGTCCACTCCACCGGGGATCCGTCCGCGAGTTTCTTCTCCTCGGCTTCGTAGGCTGCTAGAGTCTGCGGCGACTGCGCGGCCTGCTTTTCCTCGCCCTTCGCGGCTGCGGCAGCGGCTTCGAGGGCCTTGAGCTTCGCCTTGTCCTCCTCCGTGCCGACGGGAATCCACGGATCGGCGATGCGATACTGGCCGCTGCCGCCGGGGACGCCGCTTTCCGGGACGTTGTTGAATAGCGCCATCAGGGAATAGTAATCTCGCTGCGTCAGGGGATCATACTTATGATCATGACACTGCGCGCAGGCCATGGTGAGGCCCATCCAGGTGGTGGCCGTAGTGTCCACGCGGTCGAAGAGGATCACATTCCGCTGCTCCTCCGCGATGGCTCCGCCTTCGCCGTTGAGAAGGTGATTGCGATTGAACGCGCTGGCCACCAGCTGGTCTTCGGTTGAGTTAGGCAACAGATCGCCCGCGAGTTGCTCGATGGAAAACTGATCGAACGGCATGTCGGCATTCAGCGCGCGGACCACCCAGTCGCGCCAGATGTATTGATGCGTGTCG
>JANOZA010000890.1:0-6110 GCA_031429155.1 Verrucomicrobiota bacterium
ATCCCGATCTCGCGCTGCTGCTGCCGACGAGCGGCTCCACGGGCAGTCCCAAACTGGTGCGGCTGACGCGGCGCAATGTGGAGGCCAACGCGGCGTCCATCGCAGAATATCTGGCGCTGCATTCAGATGAGCGCGCGATGCAGAGTCTGCCGGCGCATTATTCCTATGGCCTCAGCGTGGTGAACAGTCACCTGCTGGCCGGCGCGGCGGTGGTGCTCACGGCGCATTCGTTTTTGAAGTCGGAATTCTGGGCGGCGTTCCGTGATCATGGCTGCACTTCATTCGCCGGTGTGCCGTTTATGTATGAGACTCTGGCGCGGCTGCGCTTTCAGCCGGCGAAGTATCCAACTTTGAAAACGATGACCCAGGCGGGCGGGCGACTGAAACCGGAACTGGTGCGGGAGTGGCACGACAAGTGTGCCGCCGCGGGCGCGCGGTTTTTCGTCATGTACGGCCAGACGGAAGCCACGGCGCGCATTTCCTTTGTGCCGCCGGAGCGGCTGGCGGCGAAGCAGGGATCGGTGGGCGTGGCGATTCCGGGCGGGACGCTGGAAATGCAAAGCGTGGAGGATGGGCTGGAGGAGATCGTCTATCGCGGGCCGAACGTGATGCTGGGCTACGCCGGGGATCGCGCGTCACTGGCGCTGGGCGATGAACTGCACGGCGTGCTGCGTACTGGCGATCTGGGGCGGTGCGATGAGGAGGAATTCTTTTACGTCACGGGCCGGCTGAAGCGGTTCGCCAAGCTTTTTGGCAGCCGCGTGAGTCTGGACGATGTGGAGCATTACTCGGAGTCGGCCTGGGCGGTGCGGGCAGCGGCGGTGGAGCGGGATGGAGTGCTGGCGGTGTTCATTGTGCCGCACGGTGAGGTGGATGCGGAGGCTGTGAGAGCGGGAGTCGCAGCGCATGTGGGCGTGCCGCCAGTGGCGGTGAGCGTGAGCTTGCTGGAGGAATTGCCGGTGACATCATCGGGCAAAAAGGATTACCGCGCTCTGCCGGCATGATGCTTTCCGATATTACCTCATGGCTGGAGACGCCGCCGTACAGTTTGCCGGCGGCGGAGAAACTGGCGCGCCAGTTGCCGCGGCTGAATGAACTCACGGCATGGCACTACGCGCAGTGCCCGGCTTACCGGAACATCCTCGACGCGACCTTCGGCGGCCGGAAAGCGGCGCAGGCGGAGCGTCTTGAAGACGTGCCTTTTCTTCCAGTGACACTCTTCAAGCAGCATGACCTCCGCAGTGTGCCGCAGAGCGAAGTGGTGAAGACTTTGACCAGCAGCGGCACCACCGGTCAGGCGGTTAGCCGCATATTCGTGGACCGCACCACCGGTATGGGCATGGAGCGCGCGCTGGTGAAGATCATGCAGCACTTCCTCGGCAAGGATCGTCTGCCGATGGTGATCCTTGATCACAAGAACGTCATCAAGGACCGCGCCAGCTTCTCTGCGCGCGGTGCCGGCATCCTCGGCATGGCACAGTTTGGGCGGCTGCCGTTCTATGCGCTCCATGATGACCTCTCGCTCGATCTCGACGGCTTGCAGGAGTATCTGGCGAAGGCCGGCCCGACGCGGGTGTTTCTCTTCGGTTTTACGTTCATGGTTTGGCAGGGGTTGGTGCAGGCGCTGGAGCAAAGCGGCACGCGGCTGCATCTGCCGGACGCGGTGCTCGTTCACAGCGGCGGCTGGAAGAAACTCCAGGACGAGGCGGTGAGCGCGGAGGAATTTCGCCGGCGGCTGGAGGCGGTGACCGGCATTCGCACGGCGCTCAATTTCTACGGCATGGTGGAGCAGGTGGGCGGGGTGTTCATGGAGAATGCGCTCCATCATCTGCACGCCTCCATTTTTTCCAATGTCATCATCCGCGACCCTCTGACTCTAGAGGCGCTGCCGCACGGACGGAAGGGACTGGTGCAGGTGCTCAGCGTGCTCCCGGGAAGTTATCCCGGGCATTCGATCCTCACGGAGGACATGGGGATCATCCACGGAGAGGACGAGGCAGCCGCGGGCATGCCGGGCCGTTATTTTGAAATCCTCGGCCGCGTGCCGCGCGCGGAACTGCGCGGGTGCAGCGATGTGGCGGCGGCGTCCGTCCGCGCGGCGTAATCCATTTTCCACTGTATGAGCCTCATTCCGAAATCACTCTCGAAAACTTCGCTGCCGGCGCTGGCACTCGCGGCGGTGGGCCGGAAGCTGAAGAAGCTGACCGGCTGGCGGCTCTTCAAAAGAGTGCCGGTATCGTTTGGCGGTGTGCGGATGTATCTCACGCCGGAAGGATCGGACGGCTTCACGTTCTGGGCGGAGATGTTCGATTTGAATCCCTACCCGACGCTGACCGAGAAGTGCGCGGGCGCGGACCTGCTGATTGACTGCGGCGGAAATACCGGCGCGGTGACTTGCGCGGTGCTTTGCAAAAACCGGAGTCTTCGCGCGATCGCGTTCGAGCCGAATCCGCCGACGTTCGCGCGCATGGAGGCGAACTGCGCACTCAACGGTCTCACTGATCGCGTGACGTTGCTGCAAAAGGCCGTGGGCGCGATGACGGGCGTGGTGGCGCTGGAGATTGATCCGACGAACAGCATGGCGGTGATCGAAGGCTCGGCGATGGGCGGCGGGGTCGGGGAGAAATTAGAGATGCCGATCACGACGGTGGATGCCGCCGTGGCGGAACTGACGCCGCAGCCGCAGCGGATCGTGATGAAAATTGATGTGGAGGGCTTTGAAGTGGAGGTGTTGAAAGGCTGCGCGGAGACGCTGCGCCGCACGAATCATGTGGTGGCGGAGTGTCACTCGGAGTCGTTGCTGGCGGAATGCCGCGCATTGCTGGAGAGCGCCGGGTTTCGCTGCGAATCGAAGGCTCTGGAGAAGGGATTCTTTGGCCTCTACGCCGACCGGATATGAGCGCGGGACCGAACATAATGCTGGATGCCGCCGCGCTGGCTGACGTGCGCGTGACGGCGCCGGCAGGCGCGGCGCTGGCGGAGTTTTTCGCCCGCGGGCCGGTGGCGGAGGGCGTCTTCACTGACGAGCGCGTGGCGCTGCTGGACCGGCTTTCGCAGCGGATGCTGGCGCACGGACCGCTGCGGAGCGATGCGGCGTCGGTGGCGTTGGCGTTCTGGCTGCGGAAGGCAAACCTGGCGCGGCTGCGCGGGGAGTTTGCCGCGCGCGTGGGCGCGTCGGAGGAGTCGGTGATCGTGCCGGCGGGCCGGGTGTTTCACATTGCGCCGGCGAATGTGGACACGCTCTTCGTCTATTCATGGGCTCTGTCTTTTTTGTGCGGAAACCGCAATGTGGTGCGGCTGTCCACGCGCACCGGCGGCGTGGTGGAGGAACTCATTCACGTCATCGGCGCGCTGATGAAAACGGAGCCGCTGCTGGCGGCGGATAATTGCTTTGTGCAGTACGAACGCAGCGAGGCGGTGAATGCGGCGCTCTCGCAGTGGTGCAGTCATCGCATCGTGTGGGGCGGCGATGCCACGGTGGAGGCGCTGCGGCGCGCGCCGCTGCATCCGCACGCCAGCGAGCGGTCGTTCGCCAGCAAGTATTCGTGGTCGGTGCTGCGGGCATCGGCGTGGCTGGCGGCGGACGCGGCGGCGCGCGCGGCGCTGGCGGAGCGGTTCTTCAACGATGTGTTCTGGTTTGATCAAATGGCCTGCTCGTCGCCGCAGGTTATCTTTTGGATCGGCACGGAGACGGAAAAGACGGAGGCGGTGCGCGGATTCGAGACAACACTGACAGACGTGGTGCGGCGCAAACTGCCGGAGGGCACGGATGCAGCGGTGGCGGTGCAGCGGCGAAACCGGGCGTTCTCGCTGGCGACGGCGGAGGGTGTGCAGTTCGACCGGGCGCAGACGGCGTTTACGGCGGTGCAAGTGCGCGACCGGGCGGCGCTGGACAAGGAAATCTGCGGAGGCGGCTTTCTCATTCATGCTGGCGCGGCGTCGTTGGCGGAAACGGTGAGTTTCGTGACTGATGCGGATCAGACGGTGACGCATTTTGGTTTCACCGCGGAGGAACTGCGTGAGTTCGCCGCCGCGGCGGGCGCGCGCGGGCTGGATCGCGTGGTGCCGGTGGGGGAGGCTCTGGCCTTTTCACCGGACTGGGACGGCTACAGTTTGCTGCGGGATTTTGTGCGCACCGTGACGGTGCGCTGCTGACATGAAACGCGAGACGATTCACGAACTGCGCACGGAGCACCTCGAGGAGGCCGTGCGTTTCATCAACGGGCAGATCTACGAACTGCGCGGGGTGCACGGCATCGTGGCAGAAATGCTGCCGCGGTACCGCTGGCTCTACGTGGACACGCCTCGGCGACGGGATGATTTTATCGGCTGGGGCCTGCGTAATGAGGCGGGCGAACTGGTGGGCACGCACCTCATCGCGTGGCAGCACTATACGCGAGGCGGTGAGGAAGCACGCGCCCTGGTGAGCACGAATTCCTACGTCGCGGCTCAACACCGCGGGCCGGTGGGGCTGGGGCTGATGCTGAACATGACTCGTCGCCAGGACGCCGACCTCTGCATGTGCACGACGGCCAACGTGAGCAGCGGATCGGTGTGGAAGAGTATGCGTGCCCTGGAAATGGCCGGTGCGGCATGGGAATTTTTGATCCCGGTGAACTGGACCGCATGGGCCGCGGCCGGCGCGGCGCACAAGGCGCGCTGGCCGTGGCTGAAGAAGGCGCTGGATCGCGGGGGCAAACTTCTGCCGGCAGTGCGGCGGAGGTTTTCCACCCCCGTCGGCTGGAAGGTGGAGGAGGTGCGGGGCACGGATGTGGCGCGTGCCAATCCCGCCCCGCAAACCGACAAGTGGGAGCCACTGCGCGACCCGGCGTGGCTGACCTGGCGATACCATGACTACCCCGGCAAGGGTGTGAGGCTGCTGCGCCTGAGCCGGAGCACGCCCGGCGGGGACTTGTTTGTGGGTGTGAAGACGGGGCCGCGCGGTTACGGTCGCGGGTTGCGGCAATTGGTGATCATGGACGTCCATGGCGCGCCGGAACCGGATGGGGCCGCCGTCATCGCGGCGCTGGCAAGGCATTTCGCCGGAGAGATGGACCTCATCGGCGTGCGGCTACTGGCCGCAATGCACTGGCAGGAATCTCTGGCGCCCTTCTCGCGGCACCGGTTGCTCGAGTTCCCCACGCACTGGATGCAAAGCCGGAAAATGACGCTGGTGGGAGACGACTGGCGCCCTTCGCATGGGGACGGTGATGCCTGTGTTTGAGGTCGAGGCCAGACGTGGGAGAAACCTTTTCCCGCAGTGGACAATGGGAGTCCGGCAAATAAGATGAACGTTTTCGCGCCCTGCGGGTCTATGTCCTTTCCCATCCCCTTCTGTAACTCCTTTCGCCGATGAACGGAAACGCCCTCATTCGAATTCTCGCCACCTTCGGGTTGTTGATCGCATCCCTCTGGGTGTCGTTCGACATCTTCACCTCGGGGGGTAATGCGGTCGCTCGCTTTTATATGTACACGATGGTCATGAGTGGGGTCTATGGCCTGCTCAACCCGCGAAAGGCGTTTTACATCCTGATCTTCCTCACGGGCTACCTCGACTTCTTTAAGCGGTTCATGATTTTCGACTCCGGGCTGAGTCGGATGGATCTCTACTATGTGCTGGGTATCGCTCCGGCGGCGATGGCGGGGATAGCGGGGAACATCCTCTACCAGCACTTCACCGGCAAGTTGGAGGGGCGGCCGGGTCTTGGAAAGGTCATCGTCGCGACACTCGTGATCACTGCCCTCGCAATGATTCTATCATTGGGTACGGGAGGAGATGGCTTCCGCTCGCTGGGGGATACCGTGAATGCCGTGATCTACCTGTTGCTGCTTTTTACAGTTCCAGTTCTCTTCCGCACTCCTGAGGATATCAGGGGATTGCTGAAAATCGTGGTCCTGATGTATGTGCCGGCTGTGGGCTATATGCTGGTTCACTTTTTCCGGGGTAGCATATTTGACTGGGAAATGGACTATGTGAAAAGCGGGCTCACCATCGAGATCCGGCAGTTGAGTGAACGGGTGTTCCGTCCATTCGGAACCCTGAATTCCGCGTCGAATGCCTCAATGGTATTTTCCACCGTGCTTGCCCTCTGTTGCGCCGGATTCTGGAA
>JANOZA010000891.1:0-2498 GCA_031429155.1 Verrucomicrobiota bacterium
CAATTCCAGCGCGCCATGTTCGTCCGCGCCGTCTCCAGCAGCGCCGGATTCGCCCGCAGCCGCTCCGCGATGAGGCGGTGCATCATCAGGCTGCGGCGGTCTATGGCGTGGTGGTTCATGGGTACAGAAATCAGTCCTGCAGATCTTGTCATTCCTTCAAGTTGCATCGCGGTCCTTAGACGCTTTCTCCAGCTCTTCGATGCGAGTCTGATCCCGGGAGACCCAGGCAATCACCTGCAGTAGCGCACCACCGAGCAGTATGGCAACGATCATCATGTTGTCCGAATGACGCGATGCCACGAACACAGCAATCCCAATGAATCCCCCAATAATGAGGCCGGGAACGCCTCGACGTGTTAGCTTCATCACCCCACGCTCCCTTCCATCTCCAGATCAATGAGCCGCTTCAATTCCACGCTGTATTCCATGGGGAACTCGCGGACGAGATCGTTGACGAATCCATTTACCGACAGGCTCATGGCTTCGGCTTTGCTCAGCCCGCGCTGCTGCATGTAGAACACCTGTTCGGCGCTGACCTGGCTGACGCTGGCTTCGTGCTGGCAGGCGTGCTGGTTGCCGCGGACGGTGATGGCGGGGTAGGTGTCGGTGCGGCTGCTGCTGTTGATGAGCAGGGCGTCGCACTCGGTGTTGTTCTTGCAGCCTTTGAGGTGCTTCGGGATGTGGACCTGGCCGCGGTAGGTGGAGCGGCCTTTGCCGATGCTGATGGACTTGCTGACGATGTTGCTCGTGGTCTCGTCGGCGGCGTGGATCATCTTGGCGCCGGTGTCCTGGTGCTGGCCGCTGTTGGCGAGGGCGATGCTGATGACTTCGCCGCGGGCGCGCCGGCCTTTCATGATGACGCCGGGATACTTCATCGTGAGGCGGCTGCCGATGTTGCAGTCAATCCACTTCACTTCGGCGTCCTCGTGGGCGATGCCGCGTTTGGTGACGAGATTGAAGACGTTGTTGCTCCAGTTTTGCACGGTGACGTACTGGATCTTCGCGCCCTTCATGGCGACGAGTTCCACCACCGCGCTGTGCAGGGTGGCGGTTTCGAACTTCGGCGCGGTGCAGCCTTCCATATACATGAGTTCCGCTCCTTCGTCGCAGATGATGAGCGTGCGCTCGAACTGCCCGAAGTTCTCTGAATTGATGCGGAAGTATGCCTGGAGTGGGTGCTTCACCTTCACGCCCTTCGGCACGTAGATAAACGAGCCACCGGAGAAGACGGCGCTGTTGAGCGCGGAGAATTTGTTATCGCCGGTGGGGATCACTTTGCCGAACCACGGGCGGAAAATGTCCGCGTGTTCCTTGAGGCCCTCGTTGCTGTTCACAAAGATGACGCCCTGATCCGACACCACTTTCTTGATGTTGGAATACGCCGCCTCGCTGTCGAACTGCGCCTCCACGCCGGCGAGGAATTTCCGCTCCTGCTCAGGAATGCCGAGCCGCTCGAACGTGCGCTTCACATCGTCCGGCACGTCGTCCCAACTGCGCTTCGGCGTGCTGCCGCTGCTGAGGTAGTAGCGGATTTTATCGAAGTTGATGGCCTCCAGATCCTTCGTCGCCCAGTGCGTCGGCATCGGCTTTTCGTTGAAGACCTTGAGCGCGCGTTTGCGGAAGTCCCGCACCCAGTCAGGGTCATTCTTCACATTGCAGATGTAATCAATGGTCGCCTCGCTGAGGCCATAGCCGGCGTCGTAGGTATGGTTCTCAGGATATGAGAAGTCACCGGCGGAGCGGTCAATGTTTACCGCGGCGCTGGTGTCGGTATCGAGTTCAGGAGAGTTGAGAGTAGCATTCATGGGGAGTGGAGTTAAAGTTTTGTCAGGCCGCCTTCAGCCAGTCGTAACCTTTCTCTTCAAGCTGGAGAGCAAGGTCCGCGCCACCCGACTTTACGATCCTGCCGTCGGAGAGGACGTGGACGACATCCGGTTTGATATAGTCGAGGAGGCGCTGGTAGTGCGTGATGAGGAGAATGCCGCGCTGCGGGCTGCGCATGAGGTTCACGCCTTCGGAGACGATCTTGAGCGCATCGATATCTAGCCCGGAGTCCGTTTCGTCGAGCACGGCATAGCGCGGCTCGAGCATGAGCATTTGCAGGATTTCGTTGCGCTTCTTTTCGCCTCCGGAAAAGCCCTCGTTCACGCTGCGTCCGGTGAAGGAGCGGTCCATTTTGAGCGCGTCCATCTTCTTATACATCGTCTGGTAAAATTGCACGGCGTCAATCTGCTCGCCCTCCGGCAGGCGCGCCTGAAGCGCTGCGCGGAGGAAGTTGGCATTGCTCACGCCGGGAATTTCCATGGGATACTGGAAGGCGAGGAAGAACCCCGCGCGGCTGCGCTGATCCACCGGCATCTCCAGGAGATTACGGCCATCCATAAGGACTTCGCCTTTGGTTACGACATAGTCTTCGTGACCGGCGAGGACTTTACTCAGCGTGCTTTTTCCAGAGCCGTTAGGGCCCATGATGGCGGCGACCTGTCCGGCCGGGAGTT
>JANOZA010000892.1:0-20240 GCA_031429155.1 Verrucomicrobiota bacterium
GCAATGGCAAGAAGGGAAGCTGGCTCAAAGCCCGCATCTACGAGGCCATCAAGGATCTGCTCGGCGCGGAAGCCAAGTCGCCGACGATAGATCAGGTGCTCGTGAAACTGCCCGAGACCGTCCGCCGCTCGCTCAAGGGGAAGGGCTAGACGCGCAGTGCCTTGAGCACCACGGCCGGACTGTGCGCCGCCACACGCAACAGCGCCAGCGCCGCCCCGCTCGGCTCGCGCCGCCCCGCTTCCCAATTCCGCACGCTGGCCACCGGGATCCCCAGCGCGTCGGCAAATTCCGCCTGCGTGAGGCCCATGCGCCCGCGCACTTGAGCAGTCAGGGTCTCGCCCGCAGGGGCACTGCCTTTTGGTGGACGTCCGCGGCTGCTCATGCGAAGGCGAGAGTTCCCACGACTTCCACCGGGTCTGCGGCTTTTGCCGTCTGTGGCGGAAGTGTCAGGCCTTCCGCAGCGTAGCGGTGCAGTTCGCCGGCGACGAGGCCGCGCAGCTCGCGCAGCACGTCCACCGGATCGCTGCCGTGGCACACGCCACCGTTCCCGAAGAATGCCCGGCAGTAGCCCACATAGACGTTATCCTCCGCGGACCAGGCCACGGTCTGAGTGTAGAGATCAATTTGGTTCATGGTGTGATGGTAGTTGAGTGATGGAAAAATAAAAGGGGAACCGCGCCCCGGTCATTGACCGGAGCGCTCGCTTTCTTTCTTGAGCCGTGCCGCCTCCGCGATTCGCTCCCGGATGTGCTTCTCTTGATAGTGGTGGGCATCGTGGCCATCCTGTCCTGAGAGCATTACCGTGACTTCCGGGAACTGGCGGTGAACGAACTTCCGGTGGGAACCTTTCCCTTCGCCCGCGACGAGGCGGAAATTGGAATCGGCGATGTCTTTGATGAGTTGGCGGAGCTTGCGCGGCATGGGTGAATAATACGCCATTGGCACAATTCGTCAAGAAATAATTGTGCTTTTGGCGTAATTACTTTCTGACCGCTCTGGCGAGGGATTCCGCCTCTTTTCGCCGTGCCGCCTCTCCCGCGATGGCGAAAAACCCGGCTGGCGTCCCCTTCGAGTGGGCTTGTGAATTCCAACTCACTGCCTACACGGTGCCTACATCGCAAGCAGGCAATCCAGCTATGCGCCTCATAACACGCTGATTATAAGGGCGCTCCCGGCAGGATTCGAACCTGCGACCGACGGTTTAGAAAACCGTTGCTCTATCCACTGAGCTACGGGAACAAATTGCTTGCCCGAAGCAGGTTGGGCTGCGGCCAGAATAATTCAACCTGGGTTTTGAATCCTGGGTTGTTCCTTTGATCGCAAATCACCAACCGGTCGTGTCCAGGGTGCCCCCGAAGATTAGAGCGATCTCCCAGGACGAACCAAAACCCCGCCAACTGCTGATTGGCGGGGTTCTGCACATTTGGTCACTAACTCTACCTTAGTAGCGGTAGTGCTCAGCCTTGTATGGGCCTTCGACGGGCACGCCGATATAGTCGGCCTGGGTCTGCGTGAGCACGGTCAGCTTCACGCCGATTTTCTCAAGGTGCAGCCGGGCTACTTCCTCGTCGAGGATTTTAGGCAGGACGCGCACTTTGGGGCCTTCGGAATTGTAGGCTGCGCGGTTCGTCCAGAGGTCGAGCTGGGCGAGCGTCTGGTTGGAGAAGCTGTTGCTCATCACGAAGCTCGGGTGGCCGGTGGCGCAGCCGAGGTTTACGAGGCGGCCTTCGGCGAGCATGTAGATGCTGTTGCCGGTCGGGAACGTATAACGGTCGAGCTGGGGTTTGATGTTCAATTTCTTCACGCCGGGCAGGGCGTTGAGTTTGTCCACTTCGATTTCGTTGTCGAAGTGCCCGATGTTCGCCACGCAGGCCTGGTCCTTCATTTTCGCCATGTGCTCGGTGGTGATGACGCCGAGGTTGCCGGTCGTCGTGACGTAAATGTCGGCGCGGCCCAGCGTGTCTTCGATGGTGGTGACTTCGTAGCCTTCCATCGCGGCCTGGAGGGCGTTGATCGGGTCAATTTCCGTAACGATGACGCGGGCACCCTGACCGCGGAGGCTCTGGGCGCTGCCTTTGCCTACGTCGCCGTAGCCGCAGACGACGGCGACCTTGCCGGAGATCATGACGTCGAGGGCGCGGTTCAGTCCGTCCACCAGCGAGTGGCGGCAGCCGTAGAGGTTATCGAACTTCGACTTCGTGACACTGTCGTTCACATTGAAGGCGGGAACGAGGAGCTTGCCCTGCTCGGCGAGCTTGTAGAGGCGGTGCACGCCGGTGGTTGTCTCTTCGCTGACGCCCTTCCAGTCCTTGATGAGCTTCGCGAAAATGCCCGGCTGCTCTGCGCCGATTTTCTTGAGCAGGTCCTTGATAACCTTCTCCTCGTGAGAGCCGCTATCGCTGTCCACCCACTTGTCACCGTTCTCCATTTCGTAGCCTTTATGGAGGAACAGCGTCACGTCGCCGCCGTCGTCCACGACCATTTGCGGGCCTTCGCCTGCTGGATTGACGATGGCCTGCCAGGTGCAGTCCCAGTATTCTTCGAGGCTCTCGCCCTTCCAGGCGAAGACGGGGAATCCAGCGGCGGCAATGGCGGCGGCAGCGTGGTCCTGGGTGGAGAAAATATTGCAACTCGCCCACCGCACGGTCGCGCCGAGTGCGGCCAGCGTCTCGATGAGCACCGCCGTCTGAATGGTCATGTGCAGCGAGCCGGTGATGCGCACGCCGGCCAGCGGCTTGTCCTTGGCATAGCGCTCGCGAATAGCCATGAGGCCAGGCATTTCCTGCTCGGCGATGTCAATTTCTTTGCGACCCCAGTCGGCGAGTTTGATGTCGGCGACGTGGTAGTCTGCGGCGAGGGAACGGGGGGTGGGATTGCTCATGGTAGTAGTGGAGTGGGGTAGTGGTGGAGATACGTCGCCAGCCGCCATGCGGACGCATAGACGAATCAAGATGCGTTGATATGTTCTGAAATCACCCTTCCGTCAAAGGAGTTTTTCTGGCGGATGGGTTGGCTGAAGACGTAGCATTCCGG
This sequence comes from Verrucomicrobiota bacterium, assembly GCA_031429155.1. GTDB lineage: Bacteria > Verrucomicrobiota > Verrucomicrobiia > Verrucomicrobiales > V1-33 > V1-33. Next base: position 3,034 of record JANOZA010000892.1, read on the forward strand.
CTCACTTTTGCGTTTTCACCGCCCCGTGGCCGGTGTTCTGTGAACCCAACAACCCGCCCCCTTCCCATGTCTCTCAACCTTACTCATCTTCGTGCTGGTGTCATCGGCACCGGCTTCATCGGTCCGGTTCACATTGAGGCACTCAAGCGGCTCGGGGTTTCTGTTACCGCCATTTGCGGCAGCACGGCGAGTGCGAGGGAAACAGCGGCCCGCTGGGGGATTCCAGAGGTTTACGGCGACTACGACTATAAAGCCATGCTGCGCTCGAAGCAGGTGGACGTGGTCCATATCACGTCGCCAAACAAGGTCCACGTCGAGCAGTCACTCGCCGCGCTGGCAGCGGGAAAGCATGTCATTTGTGAAAAACCGCTGGGCATGAATACGCAGGAGACGGCGCGGCTGGTGCGGGCGGCGGCGAAGAATAATTGCGTGTTTGCAGTGAACTACATGTGCCGGTTCTTCCCGGCGGTCCTCCAAATGCGCGCGCTGGTACAGCGCGGCGATCTTGGCAGGATCATCCACGTTCAGGGTCACTTTTTCCAGGACTGGCTGCTCAAGGAGACGGACTACAACTGGCGGCTGCTGGCGAGCGAGGGAGGCAAGCTGCGCGCGGTGGGTGACATCGGCACGCACTGGATTGATGCGGTTTCCTTCATCCTCGGATCGAAGCCGGAGGCCGTGTTTTCAGCGCTGGAGACGTTTCACAAAACGCGCCGCCGTCCGAAGGGCGAAGTGAAGACCTTCGCCAAAGTGGACCCGAAAAAGATGGAGGCGTACGAAGTGGACACCGAGGACTTCGCGAGTGTGCTGCTGAAGTTCGGAGACTCCGCACACGGCTTTGCGAACGGCGTCCATGCCAACGCGGCGATCAGTCAGGTGGCTGCCGGCTGGAAGTGCAGTCTGGCCATTGGCATCTACGGCACGGAGGGCAGTGTGCGCTGGGATTTGCAGCAGCCGAACGAACTAATGCTAGGGCGTCGCGATGAGCCGAATCAGATTCTCCAGCGGGGCACTCCTGGATTCATGGAGGACGTGGCGGGCTTTACAGATTATCCGGCCGGGCATGCGGAGGGATTCTCGGACAGTCACAAGATGCACTACCGCGCCGTGTATGAGCACATCGCGAGCGGGAAGAAGACACCGCTGCTCTTCGCCACTGCGCAGGACGGTCACGATGAAGTGAAACTCTGCGAAGCGGTGCTGAAAAGCCACGCGCTGCGGAAGTGGGTGAAGGTTTGAAGACTCCGCCCATGCGGATGAAGCGGACGTGGAAATAGTGACCTAATGGTGGCCATGCACGCCACCGATTCTCCATTCTCCCGCCGCCGCTTCATGCAGACCGCCACTGCCGCCGGCGCAGCGCTCATGAGCGGCGAACTCTTTGGCCAGGAGGCGGGACAGCGTCCGGCTCCCTGCAAGGACGTTACCGTGCTCAATCCGCGAAACCGCGTGCCCGTCGGCCTCATCGTGGATGATTCGACGTGCCTCGTGAATCTGAACAAGTTCGCAATCCCGCAGTTCGATCAGGTCTATGCCGGCCAGCGAAAGGAATATCAGCGCGACTGGAAATCGTGGCCGTCCGAAATCCCGGACGCCTTTGTGCGGAAATTCGGAGAATGGTCCGCCGAACACGGCGTGAAGGGGAAATACAGCATCGTTCCTTATCCCGCCTGCGTGGGACGACTGGACCGGCAGATTCCCGGATGGTCGCAGAAGGAGCTGCAGCAGAGCATTGAGCTGGTCAGGACCGTGATGATGCCGAACTGGGACATCCATCCGGAAATGGTGACGCACACGCGCATCATTGATCTGAAAACGGGACACCCCTTCGAGGACTTCTCCACGAAGTTCATGGAGAACTGGGACTGGACTACGGGGCGCAGCGCGGATGAGATCGCGGCCTACATGACGTATGCGCTGACCATTTTAAAGAACATCGGGCTACCGTGCGAAGGGGTCACAACTCCAGGCGGATTCGGTAACAGAGCGCGTCCCCAACTGGCGCAGGCGTCGTTTGAGTCAGTGCGCAGTGTTTTCAAAGCGGAGGTGCCGCACTACTTCCGTGACCTGTTCGATGAAGGCGATAAGAGCGTGGCGCCCATCGTGCAAAATGCGCGCGACCTCGACTCGGATGATCCCAAGTGCGTCGTGAGCATCATCGGATGCACCGGCGATTGGACCGGCGGCTGGGACAATGTGGAGCCCGAAGGCGTGGACAAGTTCATCACCGCCGACCTCAAGTCAGGCCGCATGGTGGACGTCATCACGCGAGGCGATCCGGCGATGATGGTCTGCCACTGGACCGGCATTTTCTGGAATGGTGAAGAGAAGGGATTCAAGATTTTCCAGGAGGTCGTAAAGCGGCTCACCGCCCGCTTCGACAACCTGTTGTGGATGAAGCTCAGCACCCTCGCGCGCTACTGGGCAGCGAAGGAATGCACGACGATTACGAAATCGGACAACGGCATCCAGTTCCATGCGCCGTGGGCGTGTGAAGACTTCACCGTGGAATTCACCGCACCCGCCGGACGGGCCATCAAGTTCGCCGGCAAGCCGCTGGAGGAAGCGAAGTCGCTGACCGCCCTGAAGCCAGGCACCTGGGCGCGACGCGAAGAAACCCGCACCATCGCCTGCGTGAATTTGCCGGGAGGAAAATCCGAACTCACGATGTGATGCCAGTCGTTTTCTCATTGGGAAAATTGCCACGGTCATAAGCAGACAACCCCGACCGGGACGACCTGAAAAACACCCACTGGCAGACATCAACAAAGCACCTCTAAACAATATGACAAAGAACACGATACCCGGAAAGAAGCACGATGCCCCCCCGCCGATCCCGCTTCATCAAGTGCTGGAAGAAGAGTATGAAGCCCTGCACGGCAAACTTCCTGAAGACTATCCACGTGCTGAAACCGATCCACAGAAGCGACGCGAAGCCATCTTCGCGCTGATTCACTCACTGGAGAACAAGCGTACGGCCCTCTGTCTGTCCGGCGGAGGCATTCGCAGCGGTTCGTTTGCGCTCGGCATCATGCAGGGATTGGCCGAGCGGGGCCTGCTCAACAAGTTCGACTACCTCTCCACGGTCTCCGGCGGGGGCTATGCCGGCGCGTGGTTGTCAGCATGGTGCAAGCGTGCCGGCGGCATGGATAATGTAACGGCCCCTCTGGCAGCTGCGGCAAAGTCCACTGCAGCCGGCCGAAAGCACGGGACAGAATGCCCAGCACTTGCCCACCTGCGCAGCCACACTCAGTTTCTCAGTCCGCGACCGGGACTGATGTCCGCCGACACATGGACGATCGCATCCACCTACCTGCGCAATCTACTTCTAAACTGGCTGGTGTTTCTGCCCTTCATCATGGCGGCGCTGATGATCCCGCGCATGGCCTCCGCTCTGGTGACTGACTTCCCCACGGGGAAGGAAGTCGTTCCGTGGAGTCTGCTCCTCCTCGTCGCCGGAACCATCTTCGGCGTGATAGCGATGTGCTACACCAGCCTGAACCTGCCCAGCGCACTGCGTGTGCTCGCTGGTCTGCCCGGGAAGGAACAGTCCGGCACCCCCAGGACACCGGCGGACTCGCCCCAGGCTCAAACGAGGTTCGTCACCCGGGGACTGGTCCCCATCCTGCTGAGCGCCGGCTTCCTCACCAAATACTGGGCATTGGAATGTAACACCCACTACAGCGGCAGCGACACCGCGCCTGAAAAATTGATGTGGAAGTTCATGATCTATGGCGCCGCAGTACATTTCATGGCATGGTTTTTTTTCAGGGTGCAATTCCGGAACGTCAAAAAGGCCTGGGTGTGGAAAATGTGCCCCATTTACGCCATCACCGGCGCGATCGTAGGCTGGGCAATGTGGCTTCTCGCAACCACTGTCTTTCCGCGCCCGTACGACGTGGCCCCCTACTACACCTGCTTCGCGGCTCCACTCGTGCTCGCGCTGTTCATGCTTGGACTGACGGTCTTCATCGGACTGTCGTCGGCCATGACCGAAGACCATGACCGGGAGTGGTGGGCACGCGCCATGGGCTGGGTGCTCGCGGCGGCGGCGGGATGGAGCTTGTTCAGCGGGGTGGTCATCTTCGGCCCGGCAATTTTTGCCAGCGCCAAAGGCTGGGTCATTTCCATCGGCGGCACGGCAGGCGCGGTGTGTCTGCTGCTGGGCAAGAGCGCCCTTGGCGAAGCCACTTCCGCTGACAAGGCCATCTCCGGGATTGTCACCAGGTTTACGCAACAACTGCCCGCAGTCTGTGTAATGCTCTTCGTTCCCTTCCTGCTCACCCTGCTCACCATGGCCAGCACTTCGCTACTTGTGAATATTAGCAAGCTCGCATGGATAAAGTCGCTTCTGGGCGCTCAGTTCTATGGCTGGCTGTTCAACTGGCGCGGCGGCGATATTGGAGCGGTCTCCTCCATGTCCTTCCCTGGCCTCGGCTCAGCGGTCTCTGAAACGGACACACTTTATCACCTCGCGGTCCTATATCAGGCACCATTCCAACTGATTCTCGCTCTGTTCCTCGCTTTCGTCCTCCTCGGACTGTTGATGTCGCGCTTCATCAATGCCAACACCTTCTCGCTACATGCGATCTACCGCGCGCGCATCGTTCGCGCTTTTCTGGGCGCCTCCACCGTCGGATCCAGACCCGATGCCTTCACGGGCTTCGATCCAGACGACGACATGCCGATCAATAATCTAAAAGGTCAGCGCCCGTTCCATGTCGTGAACATCGCCCTGAATCTCGTCAGTGACAGCAACCGGGCATGGCAGGAACGCAAAGCCGCCTCCTTCACCGTCACGCCCCTGCACTGTGGCAGTCCCGTTGTGGATCCCGGCGACGCGGGCAACGGCTACCGCCCCAGCGGCGATTATGGCGGCAAGAGCGGCATCTCCCTCGGCACCGCTATAGCCATCTCCGGCGCTGCGGCCAGTCCGAACATGGGCTACCACTCCTCGCCGCTCGTCACTTTTCTGCTCGCCCTTTTCAATCTGCGGCTCGGCACCTGGCTCGGTAATCCAGGAACCCCGGGCCATGCCTCCTACGCTGACGAATGCCCGCGATTCACCGGTGCGGGTATCCTTCAGGAAGCCTTTGGCATGACCACCAGTTCCAAGCCATACGTCTATCTCTCCGACGGCGGTCACTTCGAGAATCTCGGACTGTATGAGATGGTGCGCCGCCGCTGCCACACGATCGTCGTCAGCGACGGCGGGGCCGATCCCGACTGCGCATTCGAGGATCTCGGCAACGCGATCCGGAAGATACGCATTGATATGGGCATCCCCATCGAATTCGGCACCAGCATGCGCATCCACTCGCGCACCGCCGCCGTCAAACCCGGCGATGGCCGCTACTGCGCCATCGGCACAATCCGCTACTCGGCCACCGATGGGGACGGTACGGACGGAGTGCTCATTTACATCAGGCCCGCCTTCTATGGCGATGAGCCGCGCGACGTCTTCGAATACGCCACCCGCAGCAAAGACTTCCCGCACGAGACCACCGGTGATCAATTTTTCAGCGAATCACAGTTTGAGAGCTACCGGGCGCTCGGAGTCCATATTGCGCATCAGCTTGTCGGCAACGGCAGCGAAAAGCCCGCCAATTTGAGCGACCTCCTCAAGACTATTCAAGCAGGTCACCTCAAATAATCCTCTGCTCTGCCACTCTCAGCCCGTGAAATCTCTTACTCCCGTGCAAGTTTTACCGGGCTTTTACACACCAGCAGCAGCCGCTGCGCTAAACTCACTGCCACTATGAAATCCGCTGCTCTCCTTCTCGTGCTCTCCGCCATCGCCCACGCTGGGCCGAAGCCATCCGCCAAACTCCAGTCCACTACCACGGAGCCTTTGGTCGCTGAGGCTGAAGAATCCGGGCGCATCTTCCACAGCGCGGTATGGACCGGGAAGGAAGTAATCGTGTGGGGTGGCGGAGCAGATGGACGATTTCATAATGGCGGAGCGCGGATTGATCCCGCGTCTAAGTCCTCACGTCCGGTGTCGGTGACATCGGCACCGGCCGCGCGGTGGGGCCACGCGGCAGTGTGGACCGGAGACCGCATGATCGTCTGGGGTGGACGCGACCGGTTTGAATCCTTTGGCAACAAGAATGACGGCGCGCTCTATGACCCCGCGACGGATTCATGGAATCCGATGAGTGCTGAGGGCGCGCCGGAAGTTCGTTCGCAAATGGCGTGCGCCTGGACTGGAAAGGAAATGATTGTGTGGGGCGGATTTGGCGAGGGCTCCACTGCCTGGAGCGGCGGCGGAAGCTACGATCCCAAGGCTGACCGCTGGACTGCACTGTCGGCGGCCGGCGCCCCAGCAGCGCGAGCGGAACCCGTGAGCGTGTGGACCGGTTCGGAATTCATCGTCTGGGGCGGCATCACGCCGGACCTCAAGCGCACGCTCTCCGACGGCGGGCGATACAATCCGGCTTCCAACACGTGGACCGCCATCAAGGAGGCCGACTCTCCCCGGGGAGTGTGGGGCACTCGGGCCGTATGGACAGGCACCGAGATGCTCGTGTGGGGAGGCGCGGAGCAGAACGGGGACGAAAACGTGAACCATCTTTCGAATAAGGGAGCGGCTTACAATCCGGCCACTGGCACGTGGCGAAAGTTCGGCGGCGACGGCGCTCCCTGCGCGCGCTTTTTCCATAGCACTGTCTGGACCGGCTCCACGATGATCGTGTGGGGTGGCGGCGATCAGCAGGGGCCGACGAACTTTAATGACGGGGCGGAATACATCCTGTCTGAGAACCGGTGGCGGCCACTCGACTGGCCCACACCTCCTGCTGCGCGCGGCATGCATACCGCCACATGGACCCCTGGGGGCATGGTCGTTTTCGGCGGCTCCACCGGAGGCAGCAGCGCTTTCAGCGGACCGGATTACTTCGCACGACAGCCATGATCCCTGCGTCCGGTTGCCCGGAAGACCGGCTCACGGCAGGTTGACGAGGACGCGGGCCTGGGAACGGAGGCGTCCGGCGGGGACTTCGGTGGCGGTCCAGGTTTGGAGATTGCCAGTGATGCTGCCAGGCACTGTGGTGAAGATGGCGGGGCCTTCCTGCCAGAAGCTCAGATCGGTGCTGAGCTGCGGGATGAGTTGGATGTTGGGATCGGCGATGAGATTGCGCTTCCAGGTGAAGGCGAGGACGCCGCCGCCAGGGATGGGGACGGGATTGCCGGTGATGCCGCCGTTGAGCGCGTCGCCGCCGAGAACCCACTCGGCGACGTTGGGGGTGCCGTCGTTGTCAGGGTCGGCGGTGGGGAGGCGATTCGCAGCGGATTGACTGGCGAGCGCGGTGGCGGCCCAGGTGTCGTAGGTCTCGTAAACGGTGACGGTGACGAGGTCAGTGACTGTGGTGGGGCCGGCAGCGGTGGCGGTGAGGCGGAGGACATAGACGCCAGGGGTGGGGAAGCTGGCATTCGCGTCATCGCAGTTGGGCGTGGTGAAGCTGACGGCGGAGGGACCGCTGTCGCGCGTCCATGCCAGCGCGACGCTGCTGGCGGGGTAGATGCCAGGATTCAACGCGCCGTCGAGAAAGATGGGGACGCCGGCGGGCGCGGCGAAGTCGGCACCGGCATAGACGCCGTAGGGCGGGACGCTGCCAGGATTCGGCGGCGTGGCCTGCCAGCCTTCGCTGCGGTCCCACATGGCGGGCGAGGCGGTGGCATTGAAGATTTGCAGGGCGTCGCCGCCGCCGTCGGTGGTGGGATACCAGGTGTCGTTGTAGGTGAAGTCGAGGATGGGGATATTGTAGCCGGCGATGTCGAAGCGGAGGCGCTCGCCGCCGTTGTCGAGCCTGCCGGTATAGACGCCGGTGACGGGGACGGCGGGGAACTGCGCGGTGAACCTTGCCTGGTTCTCCACAATCACGAGGAACGCACCCGGCGCGAGCATGGTGGCGGCGGGGAAGGTGTAGGTGATGCCGTTTTTGAACGTGACGCCGCTGAGGTCGAGCGTGACGGGTGCGCCGAGGAGGTCGCTGATGTTACGGAACTCGATGTACTCGGACTGCGCAGTGGAGAGCGGGTTGTACATCATTTCCGTGATGCGCAGATAGTTCAGGAGTTCGAGCGAACCCTCAGGCAGACTGGCGTTGGTGTAGCCAGGCGAAGGTGGCGCGAGTGGCGAGAAGACGCCGGTGCCGTCGGGCACGCGGCCGATACTGACATCGCGGAACTGAGGAAGCGTGTCGCCGCGGTCCACCATGCTCCCGTTTGTGCCGAGCAGGGCGACGGAGCCGGAACTGGAGTCTATGTTGAAGGGCAACTCGCGGGCATTGCCGGGCGTGGCGGCGGAGCCTTTGGCTTCAAATTCCACGAACGCGCCGGCGGCCATGAAGCTGAGCGGTGTGATGATGTGGCGCGCGGGGTAGTTGATGAAGTCATCGGTGAGGCTCATGCCGCCGAGGGCGACGGGCTGAGCCGCGCCGTTGTAGAGTTCGATGAAATCGTCGGCGGCGCGGTAGTCGGCGTTGCCGAGGAATTCATTGATGCGCAGGCCGGCGGGGGCGGCGAGCGCGGCAACGGCGGTATTGGCGGTGCCGATGGTGGGCGTGCAGAGCGCCCAGGTGTCGAGCGCGCCGCCGGTGCGTCCGATGCTGAAGTCGGCGGGCTGGAGGCCGTAGGTGACGGCATCCAGAAGAGACTGGCCGCTGGCGACGGTATTATAAAGCTGGACGGTGCCGCCGTCGTTATCGAGTCCAAAGCCGAGATGCGTGGCGAGGATGTCGGCGTAGAGCACGAGGCGCGTGCCGGCGGCAATGCTGGCTCCGGCGGGGAAGACGTACTTCGCTTTAACGAGCGGGTCATCGGTGAGGCTCATGCCGGTGAGGGTGACGGCGGAAGCGCCGGTGTTGTGGAGTTCGATGACGTCGGGGAAGGTGCCGGCATTGTTGTGGGCGGAGACGTTGTTGGCGAGGACTTCGCTGATGAAGAGCGTGCCGTGCGCGGAGGTGACGGTGGCATTCGAGGTGCCGGGCGGCGGCGTGGTGGCTCCGGCACCGATGAGGCCGAGCAAGTAGCCGCGGCGGTTGGCCATGAATGTTTTGATGGTGGTGCGGGTGGCCTCGGGGGCCCAGCCGCCGAGGTGATAGTCCACCGACTGCTGGAACGCGCCGGAGTCGGTATCGAAGACCGTGCCGTACAATTCGCGCAGGGCGGTGTGATATTTCGCGCGGAAGCCGGCGTGGCCTGGCGTGGCCGTGGTGCCCACGAGCGGGAGCAGGGTGCGGAAGCAGAAGTCGGACTGTCCGCCTTCCGTCATGTCGTAGAGGCCGACGGCATTGAACGCGGGCTGCGTGTCGCCGAGTCCGCAGATGGTATCCATGTCGTGGGGGACGAACTGGGCGCGGCGCTGACCGCCGGCGGAGGGCAGGAAGTAGATGCCGTAGTCGTCGTCCACGCCGTTGGAGACGTTGGTCTCGTAGTCCATGAGGATGGTCATGGCGGCGAAGAAGCGCGCCCACTGGTCGGTGTCGGCCACGGTATTGAGCTGGGTGTATTCCGCAGCGGAGAGCGCAGTGTTATTCCACGATCCGGCACCGGAAAGGCGTCCGCCGGTGCTTTCGCTGACATCGGTGGCGGAGACGCCGGGAAAATGCGGCGCGGCGGTGCTTTGGGTGATGCTGAAGAAGTCCGTCAACTCACTCCAGTCGTTGGCGTTGGAGTTGTTCTGCTTGGTCCAGTCGTCGAGCAGGCCGGTGGTGGGATTGGCGGGCACGGTCCATCCGCTGCTGCGCCAGTAGCGCTCGGGGCTGCGCTTGGTGTAGAGGCCGCCGGTGTCTGCGGCGGGCCAGTGGTTGGCCACAAAGTCGCCATTCTCGCCTTCCACACGCGCCCACATGCCAAAGTCCGGCGTGGTGCCGGTGGAGGTGGTGTACTCGACCCCGTTGCGGCGCATTTCCACCGGCCAGGTGTGGCTGGTGGCGATGCCGCTGGTGAGGAGCAGGCGCATGGCGAGGTGCTGGAGGTGCGGGGCCTTGGGGTGGAGGTTGAATCCGGCCACGCCGTCTATGGCGTCGTCGTCGGGAATGGTGATGCGCATGGGAGCGTGCAGCGCGTAGGATTTGCTGGAGTTTCCCCGGATGCGCGTGGAGCAGCGGTAGCGAACGGAGGTCTCCTGGCCGCGCACGACGATGAGCGTGTGGTTGTACTGCCGTTCGCCGCTACGCGCCTGATTGGTGAAGGTGGTGTTGTCCGGGCCGGTGAGCGTGAGGCGGACGGTTTCGGCTGTGGCCGAGGGGACTTCGTTGCTGACCTGATAGAGGCAATTGGCGGTCTGGCCCTGGCTGGTGGGCGCGGGCCATGTGCGCGTATTCGTGCCGTCGGAGGCGGAGAGGTACCATTCCACCACGGTGTTGTTGGCCATGGGTTCGAGCTTGGCGAACCATTCACCACGCCCGTCCTGCGACATGGCGATGGTCTGGAAGGCACCGGGAGCGGCACCGCTGGCATTGCGCCAGTGAAGCGTGGCCGTGAGGGCGGAGAAGGGCGACTCGTCGTTGAGTTCGCAGGAGAGGCGCACGCGGTCCGTGGAGGTCGGCACGGCCGGCGAATGGCTCACGTCCTTGATGATGGGCGGGATGTTGGCGGTGAGCACATCATTGGCCGCGCCGGGCGTGCCGCCGATGGTCTGCGATTCGGCCCACGCCTGGCCGTTGTCGTTGCTCAGCGCGGGATTGCGCAGGGACAGCGACCGGTTTCCGCCGTTGGCCAGGGTCGTCCAGTAATAGCCGGCGGTGGTGTTGAAGGCACGCGACGCCCAATCGCCTTCATCGGCGTAGCTCACCTCGTCCTGATCCGAGAGCAGGGCGTCGGTGAGTTGAATCTTCTCGCCGCTGGAGAGCGCTCCGGTCCAGCCGCCGATGACGCTGGTGACGCCAGGGTTGGCGGCCTGGAAGGCAGTGACGCTGGCGGCGATGACGAGGAAGCTGCCCGGGGTCATCGTTCTGCCGGCGGGAAAAGCATACGCCACGCCGCTGGAGATGGTCCAGCCGGTGAGGTCCACCGTGGTGGTGCCGCGGTTGTGAAGTTCGATCCATTCAAGAGCGGTGTTTTCCGGAAAGGTCGCGCCAGGGCGATACATGATTTCATTGATGACGATGTCGCCGCCGGGCTGGGCGATGGTGAGGGTGACCGTCGCTGTCGTGGAGTCCAGTGTGCCGTCGCTGACACGATAGGTGAAGGTGTCAGTGCCAGTGAAGCCGACACCGGGCACGTAGGAGAACGAGCCATCCGCCGCGGGAGTGAGCACGCCGCTGGCGGTGGTGGTGAGCACGGTGATGGTGAGCGCGGAGTTCTCGGCATCGCTGTCGTTGGTGAGGATGCCGGGCGCGGCGACGGAAAGCGTCTGGTCAGGACTGCCGGTGTAGCTGTCGTTCTGCGCGACAGGCGCGTCATTCACCGGCGTGACGGTGAGCGTGACGGTCGCCGGCGCGGAAGTGCGCGCGCCATTGCTGGCTTGGTAAGTGAAGCTGGTGCTGCCGGCGAAGTTGGCAGCGGGAGTGAAGGTGAAGGAGCCGTTCGTGTTCAGCGTGACGCTGCCATTCGCCGGCTGCGTGGCGTTCACCGCGGTGATGGGCAGGCTCGCCGGGTCCGTGTCGTTGGCGAGAACGCCGGTCACAGGCACCGTGAGCGGCGTGTCTTCGGCGGTGGAGTAGCTGTCGGCGTTGGCGACTGGCGCGCCCTGAATGTTGATGGTGACGATGACGGTGTTGGAAAAGAGCGCGCCGTCGCTGGCGCGATAGCTGAAGGTGCGCACGCCGGCAACGCCCGCAGGCGGCGCGTAGGTGAAGCTGCCGTTCGGATTGAGCGTCAGCAGGCCAGTCCCGGGGCCAGTGACGAGAGAAGCGGTGAGGGCGGTGCCTTCGACATCCGTGTCGTTGAGCAGCACGCCGGTGGCGACGGGCACGACGAGCGTGACGCCGACATTCGTGCCGTAGCTCTCAGCGACGGCGACGGGCGCATCGTTCACTGGATTCACCGTCAGGGAGACTGTGGCCGCGGCGGAGTTGGCGTTGAAGGGATCGCGGGCACGGTAGGTGAAACTGTCAGAGCCGTTGTAGTTGGCGACAGGCGTGTAGAGGAACGAGCCGTCGGTGTTCAACGTGAGCGAGCCGTGCGCGGGGCTGGTGAGCTGCTGGGCGGTGAGCGCGCCGCTTTCGGGATCGCTGTCATTTGTGAGCAGGCCGGGCGCAGCGATGTTCAGCGGCACGTCTTCGTTCGTGGAATAAGCATCATCGCCCGCAGTCGGCGGGACATTGCCGGCGGAGGCGACGGTGATGGTGACGGTGGTGTCTGCGGAGTTCGCCGTGCCGTCTGTGGCGCGATAGACGAAGGTCTTGATCCCCACGAAACCGGGCGGCGGCGTGTAGGAGAAGGTGCCGTTGGCATTGAGGGAGAACGTGCCGCCCGCGGGAGCGGTGACGAGCTGCGCGGTCGGCGTGGTGCCGTCGGGGTCAGAGTCATTGTAGAGCACGCCGGCATAGGGACCGCGCTGCGCGGTGAGCTGGATGTCGAAGCTGATGTCGCTGCTGGTGCCGACGTTCTGGTGAATCTCCACCGCCAGCGTATTGGTGCCTTCCACGAGATACTGCGCGGAATTGGCAGTCATGAAGGCGGTGAGATCGCGCAGGGCGGCTTCATCCCCTGCGCTGATGCTGGCGCTGGCGAAGGTGTCGAATGCGGGATTGGCCGGAAGGTCGGGGAAGCCGTTGGCCGACTGGTCGCGGTAAATCACAGTGCCGTTGAGATAAACGACGGCGGCGTCATCGCGCATGAGCAGCAGGGCGAGACCCGAGAGCGATGCCTTGTCCACCACCTGGAACGTGGTGCGGAAGTAAGTGGTCGGGTATTTGTTGTTCGCATCGGGGCCAAAGAGCACCTGCGTGCGCTCGGGCCGTCCCTCGGCAGTGTCGCCGTAGCCGAGTTCCGCTTTGCCGGTGCCCCAGAGTGAGTCATCAAAGAGCGGAGCCCGCCAGGCCGTGCCCTGGTTGCTGCCATTGTCGAGAAAGCGCCACACCGGCAAGTCTGCCTCGGCGGGATCACCGACGGGGACGGTGGAGCCGGGGGCGATGAGCGTCGCAGTCGTCGTGGGCTGGCCCGTTGGGTCAGTAAGCGTCACATTGAGCGGCGTGTTCACTGGCGTGCGATAGGCATCGGCGGTGGCGAGGGGCGCGTCGTTCACTGAATTTACCGTGAGGCTCACCGTGGCGTCCGCGGAGTTCACGGTGCCGTCGTTGATGCGGTAGGTGAAGGAGTCCGCGCCGTTCGTGTTGAGATTGGGCGTGTAGGTGAAACTGCCGTTCGCATTCACCACGACGACACCTTTCCCGGCGGGCGAACGGAGGGAAGCGGTGAGCGTGTTGAGGTCCACGTCGGAGTCGTTGGCCATCAGACCCGGCGCATTCACCGTCAGCGGCACGTCCTCGTTCGTGGAGTAGGCGTCATTCACAATCACCGGCGGGTCATTCACCGCCGTCACCGTCAGATTCACCGTGGCCGGCGCGCTGCTGCCCGTGATGTCCACGGCGTGATAGGTGAAACTGTCCGCGCCATTGTAGTTGGCGACCGGAGTGTAGGTGAAGGAACCGTCGCTGTTGAAAACCACGCTGCCGTGCGCCGGGTTTGTGTCCTTCACCGCCGTCACCGGCGCGGTGCCTGTGTCATTGGCCAGCACACCCTGCGAACCGGAGCCGGAGGTGATGACGAGATTATCGAAGTAGCCGTGCGCCACCTCATCGCCGCCTGTGGAATTGTTGGAGAACACCCCCACCCGTATAGTGTGATTCCCCGCAGCCAGCGTGATGTTCTGTGTGAATGTCAGCCAACCGCTGTCGGGAACAGCGCCCCCGTTGGCATCGCCGATGAACCGGTGCAGCGCCGTTACTGCCGGCACCAGTCCCACAACGGGGTAAGCTGTGCCGTAGCGGGTGCCATCAATGTCGAGCACCACCGTTTGATACTCACTGTTTTCATAATCAATGCCGCACAGCAACCGGTACTGCAGCGAAAAGCCATAGATACCTGCGGTGGGTGCCGTCAACGTGCGCGACCACGCGCCGGAGGTCGGCCCCGTCCCGGCACCGCCGCCGCCGCCGCCACGGGGACCACATTGCACATGGACTCCGCCGCTGGCGCTGTTGAATCCATCGGTGGCCAGATTCGTGCCGCTGGAAAATGTCGGCGCATTGGTGCCGAGGGCATCATCCGCGTAGGCGAAGCCGTCAGCCCCTGCATCCCACGTAGCCGTGAAAAGCATCCCGCCGCCCGATACGGAGAGCGGCGTATCCTCTGTGCCGGAAAAGGTGTCATTCACCGCCGTCGGAGCGGCATGGACAAAAATGGGGGAGAACAGCAGGGCAGCGAAGACCGGCAGCAGTGGGTGTCGGCGCGTGAGAGTGGGTGCGAGCATAAATTGGGTGGCGTGGGGGCAGAAAGGGGGAGACGCGGAGCCATCTAAACCGTTACAGTCTGAATACCAAATGAATGGGGGCCATTCCCGGCGTAAAACAGTAACAAATTTGCTGGTTTTCAGCGACTTGCGGGTCGGCTGCACCCCACTTTACCCGTCCTCGCCGCCCAGGGAGTGCATGGATGCGGGGGCGTTTGCGGGGCTCACGACTCAAATTTACCATTTAAGCCCTCCGATTTCCAATGAATGGAAGCGCCCCGCTCCCGTATCCGGCCTTCCGCCATATGAAACTCCTCTCCCTTTCTTTCGCACTCCTCATCACTGCTCCGCTCCTTGCGGAGGAGACTTTTCCTCCGCTCAAATCCCCCGGCGATACCAGCCAGCGCGGCGCAGCGCTCCAGCGGACGATGACGCTCCTGGAATCCTCGGCGGTGGAGAAAAAGAACACCGTGCGCGTGCTCTTCTATGGCCAGAGCATCACGGAGCAGACGTGGTGGAAACAAGTAATGGTGGACCTCGAGAAGCGATACCCCCTCGCGAGGCTGGAGATCGAAAACCGGGCCATCGGCGGGCACAGTTCCCAGCTTCTCTGCAAGACGGCCGAAGCAGACCTTTACCCGTTCTATCCCGACCTCGTCATCTTCCACGTCTATGGCGCCCACGACCGCTACGGGGACATCATTCGCCGCATCCGGGAGCGCACCACTGCCGAAGTCCTGATCCAGACAGACCACCTCGGCGCCAATGACCCGCTGGAGGAAATCACCGACCCCGCCAAGCTCGCTCCCGCGCAGTGGAATCCGTGGATGAATTACTCCTTCCTGCCGGCCACCGCGAAAAAGTATGGCTGCGAACTCCTCCCGCTGCGCGATATTTGGAAGCAATACCTCCGCGAAAACAATCTCCAGCCCCGTGCGCTGCTGAAGGATGACGTTCATCTCAATGAGCACGGCTGCTTCCTGATGGCCGAGATCGTGAAAACGGCGCTGGTTCCGGTGACGGCTACCAGCGGGGCCGCGAAACCGGAACCTGTGGTGCGGGATCTCAACCTGACGGCGGCTTCGTGGAAGGACGGGACGCTGAAAGTGGAATTTGAAGGCAACCGTGTGGACGGCGTATTCGGCGGAGCGCCCGCCGGCGGCGATGCGGCCACCAAAGCCACGATGAAAATAGACGGCAAAGACCCGCAAGATATCCGCCAGCTCTATACCTTCACGCGGACTAGCGGCTACGGCACCTCCAACTGGCCGTGCCTGCTTCGCATTCAACGCGGGCCCACCCAGCTTCAGGAGGAAGAATGGACCGTCACTCTGGCCAAGGCTTCCGACGACTATAAGACGTTCCAGTTCTCCCTCACCGGCTCAAAAACAGGACCGGACGGTCTGGGCAGCGCCAGCAAGAAGTTCGTCAGCAAATCAGGGCGCATCGTCATCGAGCCCGACGACTGGAACCTGCAGTACTGCCGCAAAGTTTTCGCCCGCAAGCTCGACGACGGGTTCCGCATCACGTGGAAGAGCATCGCCCAGTGGGACGCCCAGCCACTGCTGCGCGGCACTTTTTTCCAGGGACTGAGCAATGGAAAACACACGCTCGAACTCAGCGGCGCAGCTCTCCAGCGCAGCGGCCTGACGGCACTGCGCATCTACCGCCCGCCGTTCCCGCAAACGGAGGATCCGGCAGCGGACGTTTCGGCGAAGTAACAACGGCAACGGCCAGGTTGCCGTGCCACACTCAAAACGGGACGAATTGTGATCCGCGATTTTGACCAACGTGAAGCGGTATCTTTGCGCGCTCTGTTTTGCAGGGCTTGTTCGCAAGGAGGCTGACGCATCCGCTGGCGTGCGGTCAGCGGACAAGCCGGGGGCGCGGAGCAGCACGCACCCGCCAACCCTGGCTGCCGGGCGGCACCCGCCCGTCGTCCCCCACCCGGATACTGCCCCGTCCCCCCCGCGCCGCCGCCCTCACTTTCCTCTGCCTCTCCGATAGCCTCGACGTGCGCCCGGTCATCCCCTCCGTGCAGCCCGATACCGGCGTCGTGACTCCGGTAATTCCCGCTGTGCAGGACGACAGACGCGTTGTGCAGCACGATAGCCCCGTTGTGAAGCGTATTACACGCACTGTGCAGCGTGTCAGACACGTTGTGAAGCGTGTTACACGTGTTGAGACGCATGTCAGACGCGTTGTGCAGCATGTCCGGGGCGTTGTGCAGCATGTCATTTCCCTAAGCTAAGCTGCACAACCTACTGAACATGAAGATTTTAGCCTCAGCACCCCTCGCCCCCCGCTCATTGTCGAACGATGAAACCGAGACGCGCCCCGCTCTCTCCCCTGTTCCCGCCCCCACCTCCCGTTCTGCATTGCTGATCCCCCTACATTTCCAGCATCGAAAAGAAAAGCCCCGTCGGGCCGCAGTAAAGCGTCCGCGTGTAGAGTCCGAACGTGAACCCGATCTGGGCTGGGCAAGGAACTAGCGGTCCCGCTGAATTGGAGGTCCGTCTATGTTCAGCAGGGGCATCGGAACAACACGCCACACCAATAATCGGAACAACAGGCCACACCAGAATGGCGCTAAGATAAGGGAGTGGATCGCTGAATTTGAACCGGCCCCGAACCGGGAACTCCAGCGAAGGACGGGCTTAACTTAGCGGCATTCAGGCCACACCAATAATTCCCCACCGAGCGCCGTGTGCGCCCCGCGTTCCGGCAGCCAATAATACTGCCGCAGCGTCTGCAAGCTTGCAGCTCCCCGCCGGCACCGGATCAAGCAACCGCTGCGCCAGCCGCA
>JANOZA010000893.1:0-2830 GCA_031429155.1 Verrucomicrobiota bacterium
GCCCCTGCCGGGGCGCATCGCAGAGACGAGGGGGGCGTGATCCGGTGGTTTCGCTCGTGCCTCGCTTCACCCCCGGCTACCATCTGTCGGCCCTCCGGGCCGGAGGCCACGCCCGCCCATTACCGCGCCGGCTGTGGCGCCCGTTGCCGCGCCCGTGCCTCGCTTCACCACCACTGACGCCCCGTCCGCACGTCACTCCCCGGAGTGAGACTGCCCCAAGCCCGACCGCGAATCGTTCAACAACGGTTAGCATTGGGGCTCCGCCCAATGCTAACCATGGTCATTCGGCGTTGCGGCCATTGGTTGTAACGGTGCGAACGATGTGAAGCAGAAAACCTCGCCGACCGAGGAGCGCGGTCGCACACCAAACGCCTCTGATGCCGGCGATGGGAACAGGTGTGTCGCTGGTGATGTCCGTGCGGAACTCGGGCAATGCGGCGATGGGAACTCGTGGAATGATGGAGAAGTCGAAAGACCGCGCCCACGATGCAACCGCTCGTGCCGGAGTGCTGGCGCGTCGCTGCGAAATGTAGGTGCCGCCTGCGAAGTCAGCGATGAGCGTGAATGTCGAAGGTGTGGCAGCACGGGAGAGCTTCGAGTTAGTTGTGTGTTTCTTGCGCTTCATTCCTCGGAGTGCGCGTAGCAGCGCCGAACGACTAAGCTGAGACACGGGCGGGGCGCACACGGCGCTTCTTAGCCACGGGTGACTTTGACGCCCCGTCCGTTGTCTCCAGCGTTTTGTTCGGGCCGGTTGGTAGCCAGTGCTTGGCCTTACGCTCTGCGGCTGTGTGGGCCTTCGCCCACGCAAAGAATTTGTGTAGATCGAAGTCAAAATCCGCTGCGACAGCGGCTCTGGCATCACGGACTTCCTGGACAATGGGGTCTTTCATATCTGGGGTTTGGTGAGGAGTTCAGGCGTGCAAATCACGGGCATGTGAAGGTGGTGGTAAGTGCAATACTCGAAGAGCGTCTTCTGGAGAGTGGCGTTCGCAAGATGAGTGCAGTTCCATGTGAGCAAATAATCCATCCGGTGAACTATCGAGAAGGCAACATGCGTCGCATCCATCTCCGCCTTCGGGGGCAGTTGCAAAAGCTGCACGATGGAATCGGCAAGCGACTGAACCTCCGCGGTGACATCAAGCTCTGGTATTCCCACCATCGCCCTCAATCTCCTGGTCGCAGCCGAAGCGTCACCCTTGGAAATCTCTGCGCGCACAGCAATTGACGAGTAGAGACGAAACCGCATCCGTTCATGGTCCCACCAGTCCCTCGTGATCTGTTGATGCGACGCCATCGGCTCCTGATGGCTGCGGTGAGCGGTCAGGTAGCTGGGAATCGTCGTCTCAATGTAAACCGTCTCCATGTCTTGTGATCATACCTGACGATTCATCACCGTAAAGCGCCCTCCTTGGCGATTGCCCGAACAGTGTTAATCTGTGTCCACGTGGACAGTTTTGCAAATGGCTGGCTGGACAGGGTGCATGAGGGGCGGGAATGGGCTGGCTATTCGGCAGGGCTGCGGAAACGCAAGCAGTGAGAGCGTATTATTACGCTGCGGAATAGCATGCGGGACGGGCAATCAACGGACTGGCAGCAGCAGGGGCGGACTGCGGGAGTCAGCCGCAGGCAATGTTGCCGTGCGGTGCGGGGCGGGGCTGTGCGGTGCGGGCCGGTTCCTGTCCTGTGGAGCCGGGAGTGGGGATGCTGCCGGTATGAGGCGGTAGTGGGTTTGCGGGTTTGGCGTTATGAGCACAAATGTGGCTCCCGTATTTTAGATAAGATCTCCCGCTGGCTCTGTGACCTCTTCTGAATGAAGAAGTATTGAGCCCGCATAATCTGATGAGGTGCCCGCAAAATCTGACGTGCCTCCCGCAACCTTCAGTATGCCTCCCGTAATCCAGTAATGGTCACCCGCATTATCCAGGACGATGCCCGCAAATTCTGAGGTGCAGCATTTTCGGCGCTTGACGGGCTCTGTGCGCGGGGCATTCTACCGGGAACTACCAACCTTCCCAAAACTATGCCATTCACCGGATCCAATGCCTCAGTTTCTACTACCATTGATGAAGTCGTCGCCCACTGGACGCAGGTGGATGTGGTCGTCGGCGGCCCGGGGATGAGCATCAAAGGCGGTATGCTGCGCGCGGGTTTTGAGGCGAAACGGACGGAATGGGTGACGCTGCAGGGCACGCTGGAAAGCCGCAAAAATGCCATCGTGGCCGCGCGGGGGGATGTGCAGATGCGCAAGGCGGCGCTGGCGGTGCGCATCGGGCAGTTTGGCGACCGCCTGCGCGGGCTGTTGGTGGGCACGGCAGGGGAGGTGGCGTGGATGGCGATGCTGCCGCTGACGCCCAGTCTGTCGGAGGCGACGGCCGTGTGGCTCAAGGCGCTCGAAGATGTGATAGACGTGTGGGCCCGCTGCAATGCGGTGCCGCTGGCCTCGGGGTTGCCCGCAGGAATGACGCAGCCGGTCACGCTGCCGGGCGGGGTGCTAGGCTCCTACACGCTGCAGAATTTCACGGATGATGTGCGGGGCGCTGCGGCGTCGCCCGGTCCGCCGGCCGTGGCGGAGAAGCTGGGGCTGGTGCAGTTTGAGCGCGCGGTAAATAAAGCGGTAAAGGACCTGGAGATGGAGTTTTCCCGGCGCAATCTGCTGCGCGATGAACTGAAGGACCTGGTGAAGAGCTACCGTGCGCTGGTGCCTAGCTTTTTGCCCGCAGGCCACCCGCTGCTGGCGACGCTGCCGCGGTATTCGCCGCTGCCCGGCCACACGCCGGACGCGGTGTCGCTCAGCGGGGCGCGCGAGGAAGTGGCCGGCGTGCATCAGAGC
>JANOZA010000894.1:0-3131 GCA_031429155.1 Verrucomicrobiota bacterium
ATCCGCGCAGCCCCGTTATTATTTCCAGGTTTTCCAGGCATCTGAACCGGGGCGGGCTAAGTCCGACAGGCTGCTAGGATTGCCAAGCCTCGCGCCTACTGCCTCGCTGATACCTTGCGGGAAGGTTCTGTCACTCCAGAGGACCTGAGAAGCGGATCGGAGTCGCTGGCTTCATTCCAAGCTGTTTCTTATCCGAATCCACCACGCCACAAAGAGAGGCAAGCCCGATAGGCCGTTCTCCGGTTCCTCACAATTCCGGAGTCCCGTAGTTGACTTGATACCTCAGTGAAGGACAGGGTCTCACCAATGAAAACCGCGACACTCTTCCTTGCTGCCCTTCTCCTCAACTCCTGCAGTACAGCCTACACGGAATGGCAGGGCGGCGGCGTTCTAGTCGGTGCCGGCGGTGCGTGCGAAGTGAAGGACGGTATCGAAATTTGGAAAGTGGGCACGCCTCCTCGTCCATATCGCATCATCGGATTGATTGAAGATGACCGGCCCGGCGCAACCGTGCCAATGGCGATGCGAGCAAGCCAAGTGAGCGCGGAAGCAAAGAAGCGCGGCGGTGACGGAGTGATAATGATTGGTGAGCGGGACAAATATCTCGGCTCCGCTGGCAGCGCGCAGACCTTCGGAACGGTCACTCCTACCCCGTGGGGTGCATCATACTCCGGGAGTTCGTTTGGTCACAGCGATGCCGTCATCAGGACAAAGTCAGCGTATCAAGTGTTCAAATATGTGAGCGCCAAACCCGGTGCCGTGCGTGCGGCGCACTGAGAGCGGATCCATCTCCCGCCGCCTCTTCCTTCCTCACACCCAGCCGCCCGTCTGTCGAATGCACCCTTATGCGAGCCTCCAAGTTGCTCGCCGCCATCATGTTTGTTTCCGCCCTCACTGGATGCGAAACCACTCCCACCAAATCGCCCAGCGGCTACAAACAGCCGACATCACCGGGCGGATTTACTTATCAGGAAATCCAGTCTAAATCCGTCCAACTGCGCCCCGGTATGAGCCGCAGCGAAGTTCAAGCCCTTCTTGGACCACCCACAGACACTTCCGCTGGTGTTTATGGAGGAGGAACTTCCCGCCCATGGAACGGGCTAACTTGGCATTATCGTTTCGGCTTCTCATTTCTTCATGTGGATTTTGCAGACGAAGGAGGCTCCTACCTCTTAAACAGTTGGGAGTGGTGAACTCTTTTCCTCCCTCCTCACACTCAGCCGTCCGTCTGTCAGATGCACGCGCAAGCACTTGGCAAAGCGTCCTTTCTTCTCCAGCGCCTTGTAGGCTGCGGTGCGTTTTACGCCGGCTGCTTCCTCCAGGGCTTTCGCCGCCTCTTTGAGAGGTAGCCACTTCTCCCCGTTGTTGAAGACTTCGCGCAAGTGCTCCAGCGTTACCGTCGGCTGTTTGCTGCCGCCCTCGCCATGGAATTCATCCCAGTCGAAATCCTCCAGCGGCCCGGTGAATCCTGACGCCGTGCGTTGCCATGCAGTCGGCGCGGGCATGTCGCCGTTGTTGTTCTTTGCGACAGTGAAGACAACGCGATCATCAGCGGGATCGTCCGTGGCGGCCTCAAGGATGAAGGCGGCGCGCGGGATGCTGCCCAGCACCAGAGAACCGGAGAGAAGCGCCAGCAGGCCGCGCCCGTGGTTGCGCTCGCCCATGCGCGGCTTGCGCGTGTGCGCGCAGATCACCAGCGCCGGGCGGTCGTCGCCTTCGCCGATGCAGGCCAGCACCCTGTCGAATGCGTCGCGGTAGTCTTTCTCCATCAGGTCGCGAGTGGCGCGGTTCCACGGGTCCAGCACCACTACGTCGGGCTTGAACTCCACCAGCACGGCGCGCAGTTCTTCACAGAATTGCGGGTCATCGAAGGCCAGCGTGTCCGCGTCCGCGCTCACCCGTATCCAGTCGCGCAGCGCGGTGCAGTCCTGCTCCCGATACTCTGCGCTGAGACGCACCAGCCCGTTCTCCGCCTGAATGATGAGCGTGCGAAACCGGCGATGCACCGGCAGATCAAACCAGCTTATGCCCAGCGCCCCGGCCACGGCCAGCGATGTCAGGGCGCGACTCTTGCCGATGCCCGGCGCGCCGCCCACCACGAAAATCCCGCCGCGATAAATGTGCATGTCGCCGACCAGCCTCAACCCGTCCGGCACTTCATATGCGGCCAGTTCTGCGGGATTGTAGAATTGCAGGCGCTTCCGGGCCGGCGGCTTTTGCGCGGACGCGCTCACTGCGGCCGGCGGATCGGGATCATATGGGCCGGGAATTGATGGCAGGGCAGGGGGAGCCGCTTCCGGCGGCGCGGGTTTTGTTTTGGTCATTAGTTTCCTCAAAGGGTAAGTTGTTTTTGTCAGGGCAGGATGCGCTCCGGGAATGTCTCGAAGCTGTCCGGTCCCATGTGCAGCAGGTCGCAGAGGTCTTTGCCGCGCTGGCCGTCGTGGCGCTCCAGCGTGGCCATGCTGAAGGCGTCCACCTCCGCGCCGGCCTCGCGGAGTTGGCGTGCCCAGCGCGCCGCCGCCGCGTAACCGGCGGGATCATCGTGGGCGAAGATGCGGACGCGCTTCCCGGCGAACGCGGGCAGGCACTCCGCCGCCAGCCGGCCGTTCGCCGCGCCCAGCATGGACACCGCCGCCACGTCCTGCGCGCCCTCGCGCTCTATGAAGTGCAGCGCCGCTAGCAAATCTGGCCCGCCTTCTGTCAGGGCGATGGCGCGGCATTCCGTCGCCGCGGCCAGATTCACCGGCCATGCTTTCGCCAGCGGCGTTACGGCCCATGCGTGGCACTTCCGCGAGGGCAGGGAATGCTCGCCTGTCTTGTCAGTCCAGCGGCGCTCCGGGTAGGGGATGCCATTCAGCCGGCGGGCCTCCACGACGCGCAGCGCCGGGCACGTCACCGCCCAGCTCACTGCGCCCCATGTCCGCTCTGCCGGGATGAACCGCAGCAGCCCGGTATCCTGCGCCGTGGTCAGCACCGGCACGCGGAATCCCCGCAGCCGCGCCAGCGCCTCCAGTTCCCCGGCCTGCGCCAGCCGAAGCGGCGGCAGCTTTCGCGGTGGGGCGTCCGTCCGTCCGTCCATCCTCCCAATGGTCCGCGGACGGACGGACGGCGGCACCCCGCCCCCGCCCAGC
>JANOZA010000895.1:0-7899 GCA_031429155.1 Verrucomicrobiota bacterium
ACCGCCGACTCGGCCGCGCGATTCGCGCACGAAAGCACCTGGCAGGCGACCAACGGCACCGGCTACAGCCTGCAACTCATCAGCAATGCCACCGGCATCGAAGACTTCGGGGACCGCGACAGTTGGACCATCACCACGCAGCTTTACGGCACGCCCGACAGTTGGGTGCTCACCGGCGACCCGCATAATGACGGCCTCAACGCCTGGCTCGCCGCCAACGCCCTCACCTCCGGCGACCTCCTGCTTGATACCGACTTCGACGGCCTGAACAACGCCCTCGAATTCTCCCTCAACTCCAATCCGCGTTCGGCCACCGCCCCTAACGGGACCGACCGCCTCCCCACCGCCGGCACCTCCGGTGGGTTCACTACAGTCGCCTTCGATCTCCCCACCACCGCCCTCGCCGGCGGCCACGGCTGCCCCGGTGTGACTTACGAAGTTCAGGCCGGCAGCAACCTTACCGGATGGATCACACTGGCAAAGAAGACTCCAGCTTCCGCTAGCTGGACCGACGCGGCCGGCGGTGTGCTGCCGGTTGGCACTGTGGTTCTAACCGCTGGTCCCGGCGGACTCACCCGCGTCACCGTGAAGGACAGTTCCCTCATCAGCGCCAGCCAGCGCCGTTATATGATGCTCAGCGTGACCGTTGCGCCCTGACCGGTGATCGGCTGTGCCTGGCAGCCGCGGGATCAGTGCGAAGTCACCTTCGTCAACATCCCGCGGCGTCGTCCGCTGCGGAGAACCCAAAGGAAGATGCCGCCCGCGAAAGCCATCCAGAGGATGTTCGTGAGAACCGAGAGGCCCATCATGCTCCAGTCGAGCCCTTCGCCGCGGAGCACGGCGCGCATGCCTTCAAACACCGGCGTGCAGGGGAGGCACCAACCGGTGTGCTGCGCCCAGCCCGGCAGGATGCTGATGTCATAATAGACAGCCGCCACCGGCTGAATGAGGAACGGCACCGCCCACGCGAGACTCTCCGCCGCCTGTCCCCAGCGCATGATGAGCGCGCTGGAGATCATTCCCAGACTCCAGCCGAAGACCATGAGCAGTCCGAAAAACGGCACGAGATGCCAGTGAAACCGCAGCACGTTGAAGTTGTAAAAGAGCGCGGCCAGCACCGCTAGCACCAACACGGTGATGACGATGCGCAGGAACCCGATGATGAATCCCGCAGTCACATATTCTATGGCCCGCACGGGAGCGGCGAAGATGTTCAGCAGATTCCTCGTCCAGACATCCTCCAGAAACGAAATGGCCACACCCTGCTGAGCGCGGAAGACTACGTCCCACAGAATGACCCCGCCGATGAGCATCGGAATGAACGACGGCACATTCTCAGCGCGCCCGCTCTCCAGCCAGACCGACAGGTTCCCCCACACGAGGAGGTCCACCGTTGGCCAGAAAAAAAGCTCCACCAGCCGCACAGGATTGCGGCCGTAAAGATAAAGGTAGCGACTCACGAGCGCCCGGATGACAGAAAACGACATGGGTGCACTGCTGGCACCGCAAGTCAGGATTGCAACCCTCCCGCGGCCAGGCATTCCTCCGATCACTTTACTCCGGCATGTTTCCTCCGCTCCCTTCCTCCCCGGCTCACGAATGCCCGCCTCTGCGCCTCCGGCTGATCAGTGCTGCGGTGTTCGTTCTGTTTGCGCTGCTAATATACGACATGTGCAATGTGATCTCCTCCTGGCGCGACGTCACGCGCTGTGTGGCTTTGCCCGGCGAGATGGAACTCCCCCGGATCAACTGGTTTGTGGTGCCCTACTGGTCCATTGATATCATGCTCGCGCTGTCACCGCTGCTGACGCGGCGTTATGATGAATGGCGCGCGCTGCTGCGCCGGCTGTTCTGGGCATTCACCTTATCGTGCACGGTATTTCTTGTTCTGCCGTTACGCTGCGGTTTCCCGCGGAGCATTCCGGACGACTGGACCGCACCCCTGTTCCAACTGCTGCATTTCACGGATATGCCGTTCAATCAGGCTCCCTCGCTTCATGTAAGTGAGGCGATCATCGTCACTCCGGTGGTGCTGGCGCGGCTGTCCCGTCCCTGGCTGCGTGGAGCGATGGTCCTTTGGATCATTCTCGGCACCCTGGGCACGGTGCTCGTGCATCAGCATCATGTGGTGGACCTCATCACCGGAGCGGCGCTCGGCTTTCTGCTCGTCAGGCTCATCCCGCGCAGGTGAGGAGGCGTGAGTGGCTATGCCTGATCCAGCCGCCTCCGTCTCCGGATCCAGCGGGAGATTTCTACTGGCTCACGCAGCATGGTCGCGGCGATGAGGCCGGCGGCGGCGCTGGTGCGGTGGTGGTGAAGTTGCCAGGATTCGCGGGCGAACTCATGCGCGTCGCGGTCACGGCCTTCCCGCAGTGCCAGCATGGAGAGCCGCAGTGAATCGCGCGCCGAGTGGATGATCTGGCCCAGCACCGCGACTTCGCAGCCGCAGTTTCCGCAGTGGCTGGAAAATAAGGGCGACACCTTCCGCCCGCAGGATGGACACTGGATCTTCATGCGATGGTGACTTCCGCGGGACGCAGCAGTGTTCCATTCCAAATCCACCCGGACACCAGTTCGTGGGCCACTTTTGCGCCCGCTCCTGCTTTCTGGGGGGTGGTCATGGTGGCAGGATCGAAGTCCGCTCCCTTCGTCTTCACTCTCTGGAGGCCCGCGAGTTTCATTACGGGCGCCAGTGGCGGCAGCAGGCCTTTTTCCGCTGCTTGAAGGACATCGAAATGATGCACCAGCGCCTCGGCCAGGGATTTGCCGGCCGCAGAGACCTCCGGCTTCAGCTTGCCTGCGCCCATCTGCTGGAAAACCTCCGTCGCCTTCCTCGAAGCCCGGCGCATTTCATTTCTCAGGGCCACGAGTTCGCCATAGAACGTGAACAGATCCGGCGGCTCCGGCGGGTCAAATTCCTCCGCAGGATCCTCGATTTCCTTCAGCTCGGCGATGGCGTCATCGAGATCCTCCTTCAAATCCTCGCGCCACCCTGGCGGGGCCGGAGCCTGCACCTGATTCGTTGCGTCAACCGGCGCATCCTCTCCGTCATCATCGAAAAACCCCGGCGGATCATCGTCGTCGTCACTCCACGGCAGGGCGTCGTCAGGATCCTTGCCGGGGGGGTCCGTGTCGCGGGGCTTGCGGGAGTCTTCGTCGGAGGGAAGGATCATGGGGAAATGCAGAATGCAGAATGCAGAATGAAGAATGAAAAAGTCGGACGGCGCGCTGCTTTCGTCAAAGCTTATGACCGAACGATTCGCCCGGCTTCACTGAAAGCGCGAAGGCAGTCAGCAGCGCGATGACGTTCTCCACGTCCGTGAGGTCCACGCATTCCACCACGCTGTGCATGTAGCGGAGAGGCAGGGAAACGAGAGCGCTGGGGATGCCGCCGCGGCTCCAGAAAATGTCGTCCGTGTCCGTGCCGCTGTAGCGGGAGGAGGACTCATGCTGGATCGGAATGTCAGCCTTCTCCGCGCACTTCATCAGCCGCTGCACCACCACCGGATGGCAGCAGGTGCCGTGGGTGAGGGTCGGGCCGGCGGCGAGCTTCACGCTGCCGTGCTTCGCCTTATCAATGCCCGGCGTGTCCGTGGCGTGCGTCACATCCAGACAAATCGCCACATCCGGATGCAGGCGGTAGCTGAGCATCCGCGCGCCGAAGCCCCCGATTTCCTCCTGCACGCAGTTCGCGGCCATGACCGTGCAGGGCAGCGACTTGTGTTTCTTCAGACGGCGCATCACCTCCGCGATGATGTATCCCCCGATCCTGTTATCCAGCGCGCGGCCCGCGATGCGGTTGTCGCCAAACTCCTCCACCGTGTCCGCATACACGCCGGGATGTCCCGCACGCAGACCCAGCAAGGCCACCTCCTTGTCGCTGTCTGCGCCCACATCCACATAGAGATCGTGGACTTCCGGCGCCTTCTCACCGCCCGTCTTGTCGCGAAGATGAATAGCCGTGTTCCCGATGATCCCCTTCACCTCCCCCTTCTCGCCCTGGAAAATAACCCGCCGCCCGCGCGCCGTCGCGTTGTCACTGCCCCCGATGCGGTCCACGTGGATGAACCCCTCCCTCGTGATATGCTTCACCATGAATCCGATCTCATCCGCGTGCGCCTCCAGCATCAGCTTCACCGGCGACTTTCCTTTGATCGTGGCCCATGCGCTGCCGTAGGGATCGTGCTCCACACTGTCAGCGAACGGCTTTACATACGCCATCCATTTGCGCTGCCCCGCCGTCTCAAACCCCGTAGGGCTCGGTGTGGAGAGAAGATCGAAAAGGAATGCTTTGGCTGATTTGTCCATAATGGCCGCGACGATAGGCACGCCCGCGCCGCACGGCAAGCCCGGCGGCAGCAGTCAAAGAAGTCTTGACGATAGCAACAACGCCCGGTATTTCCCGCACCGGCCCGTGGTTTCACACCCCGCGCCCCTTTTGCTCCACTCCACCGCACACTTTCCTGACATGGGTACCATCACCAAACGCGACCTCGTCGTCCAAATCAGCGACCAGACCGGGCTTACCCAGCACCAGGTCTTCGATGTCCTCCAGTTGTTCCTCGACAACATCACCAGCCACCTCGCGCAGAATAACGAAGTCGTGCTACGCAATTTCGGCACCTTCGAGATCCGCGTCGCCAAAGCCAAGATCGGGCGCAATCCCAACAACCCGGAGAAAGACGTGCCCATCCCCGCCCGCGCCATCGTCAAGTTCAAGCCCGGCAAGGAGTTGAAAGTAAAAGTCGCCACCCTCCTGCCCGAGTTGAAGCAGTAACCGCCCCGGGCCGAGCGGAAAGGAGAGAACCGCGGATAACCAGGCGGTACTTTATAACTGATCCTTGTCGCGTCAGCGACACCGGACGGTAGCCGTGGGCTGAAGCCCTGAGCCTTATACACAAGTCGGAGACCCCATACAAGGGGTCGCAGCCATTAGCGAGGCGTCGGAGCGAGGAACGAGCGCAGACGCCTCGATACCGTCACGGAACGCCCCCGACCCCGCAAGGGGTCGCAGCGCTGTTGGGTCCGGGCGGCGCATGGCGGAATTTGCTGCGACCCCTGCGGGGTCGGAGAATCGGAGGAGGCGGCGGACGAGGCGTCTGCGACGCCTCGCTAATGGCTGTGACCCCTGGCGGGGTCGTGCCAGGCGGACTTGTGTATAAAGGCCAGGGCTGAAGCCCACGCTACCCTCCATGACCGCTACGCGGTCCAATCCGAGAGCCGTTTAGTTAGTTATAAAACACCACCTGGGATGTGAAGGGGGCTGCCGCCGGATTCTGACTGCGGGGGCCTCTGCTTTATCCGTGCCATCCGTGCCATCCGTGTTATCCGCGGTTCTCCTTCCGACCGCTGCTACTTCTTCCGCTTCTGCTCGTCCGCCAGCTCCTGCACCCGGGCGATGTATTGCTTCATCGAGCCCGCGCTGACGATCCTCCCTATCACTGGCAGCACCACGTGGTGCAGCTTGTGGAAACGGATGCAGCCCAGGCCCATGTCCAGCCGCACCCCCGCCCGCTCATAGCCCTCGTCCAGCTCCTTGCGCAGCCCCGCGTTCCCATACACCGCGCACAGAAAGATCGCCATGTGGTGCTTCTGGCTTGCCAGCGCCGCATACATCAGCGGCTGCTTATTGTGAGTGTCAGGCAAAACGGACAGCGGCACCTGCCACGTGATCATCCCGTAGTTCATCACCTCCTCGAACCCCTTAGGCATACCCCGCCGCATCACCTTCAGCACCTCCGTCATCACCTGCCGGCGGTCATTCGGCAGAGACGCGAGATATTCATCAACAGTGGCAGCGGGGGATTTCATGGCCACCGCATAGCACGGTGCCGGGCAGAAAGGCAAGCCGGCAGCGTGCCGGGTGCTCAGATGTCAGCGACCACAAGGCGTCGTGGCCTGTCAGAGAAGTTGCTGCATCTCCTCACGGGTCAATTCCGTGTCCCGCAGTATCTATTCCAGCACACAGAGTTCGATCACTTCGCGCACCCGCTCCATCAGCGTATCCAGCGACCTCGCCTGGGTATGACACCCGTGCAGCGCCGGCACGCTGGCCACCAGCCAGCCATCGGCATCGCGTTCGATGACCACATTGTAGGTTCTCAGTTTCTTCTTCATGGTTTGTGGGCGCTGCTTACCACCGTCATCACCCGGGAGCAAGTAAAGGTCGGCCAGCGCGCCCCGCCGCTCATGGCAAGCACGCAGCGCCCCCGCAGGCACCCCGTTCACGACGGCACCCGCAGCGAGCGGCTGCCCCGCTCATTGCCCGTCTCCAGCACGGCATAGAGGCGGAAAATCTTGCCCCGGGCAGTCGCCGCCGGCGTTTCCCAAACCCGCTCCCCCCCCGCCAGGACCGTCCCCGCCACCCGCTCCCGTTTTTTGTCATAGCGTCCGCCCATGCAAAACCGCACCTGCCAGCATTTGAGCGTCGCCTCCTCCAGCGCCTCCCACGTGAGACGCACCACCGGCGGATCCCCCGTCACCGTTAGCTCCGCCGCCGGACGGTCCGGCGTGTGACCTGGCAGCGGCGTCAGCCGCGGCAGCGACTCCACCAGCGGCGACCCCTCGCCGAAGCGCATCAGCACCACCGACCGGTAGTTCCCCAGCACCACCCGCACCCGCCGCTGCAGCGCATTGCGCTCCGCCCGCGCCAGCTCCGCATCCAGCTCCGCCAGCTCCCCGTCATCCCTCGATGCCACCAGCCCGTCATAAAGCGCCACCATATCCGCCCGGGAAAACCCCGCCTCCCCCGTCAGCACCAGCGGCAGCACCACCCCTGCCGGCGCCGGCCCCGCATTCACCTTCAGCCACACCCGCAGCGCCTCCCGCAGCGCCCGCAGCCAATGCGTCAACCCCGCCCCCGGCGACGGCACCGCTGGCAGCACCTCCGCCGCCGGCAACCCCGCCCAATACAGCCGCACCGTCTTATTGAACTCCACCAGCCGCCCCCCCGCCTCCTCACGCCCCAGCCGCACTGCCCGGCTGCTGATCTCCTGCGCATTTTCCAAATCAATGAGCCCCGCCCACAAACCCCGGATACCCGCATGCATCACCGCCGCCTCCGGCAACCCCACCCCATCCGGCAGCACCAACCCGCCACCACCAGCCTCCACATTCGCCAGCGTCCAATGAGCCAAAAACTCCGTGAGCGTC
The DNA here is from genome assembly GCA_031429155.1 of Verrucomicrobiota bacterium. GTDB lineage: Bacteria > Verrucomicrobiota > Verrucomicrobiia > Verrucomicrobiales > V1-33 > V1-33. Next base: position 7,153 of record JANOZA010000895.1, read on the forward strand.
TCGTGATACGATGCCGGGCCAGTGAGGGACATAAATAGGAGAAGTTAAGATTGAAAATGACCGCCCGGCACCCCACTCAGCGCCTGTAAACAGCCAAAAATGTTCCCCAACTATACCAAATGACACCGGAAATGCAAGATCAGATGCCCTGAATGCACAAATTGGCATTGTATAATGCAGAACATGAAATAAGATAAGCCAAGAATACAGTGTGAGTGACGATAACGCCGATGCGAATGGCAGATAATGTGACTGTGATAATAATGGTGTTGCACTGTGGTAAGCAAATGTGTTGCATATTACGCTGCCACACTGCATTTAAGCGAATACACACTGCAATTTAGTGTGCGTGCTTTACGCGACGATCAAACCCATTGTGACGTAGCGACACCGGACGGTAGCCGTTGGCTTCAGCCCACGGTGCCGATACCACCCCCATCCCGTGCCGCGTCAGCGACACCGGAACCCTCCCGCCAGTCACACCCGAAACCTCTCCCCTCACACCGGCATTCTCCGTCGCTACGCGACGGGTTCATCTCTCAAACCACGTCCCGTGGGCTGAAGCCCTGAGCCTTATACGGAAGTCTGATCCCGAAGGGATTACATCCATTAGACTGTATGGCTGCGGCTCGTCGCGTGTCCCGCGGCCAGTGCGCCAGCCTTGATTAGAGGCGGCGTGCCGGCGGTGAGGATACGCGGGTTGTTCCCAAAGGAACAGAGCCGCATGTTTGAGCGCCACCGGCGCGA
>JANOZA010000896.1:0-7235 GCA_031429155.1 Verrucomicrobiota bacterium
GAATCCGCGACGCCCGCATCGCGCAGGACCCTGGCGAATCCACCGCCCGCGCCCACGACCAGCAGCGTCATGCCGATGGTTCCGATGCTTTCCTCAGTAAACTTCAGGAGCCGCCCCTTTTCGTGGCCGCAGCGCAGTCCAAACGACCACAGCGCGAAGAGCACCGCGATAGTGAGCGCCATCACCGGATGGCCGATAAACGCGGCGGCATCACGGAGCGCGGTTCCCTTCTCCAACGTCAGTTCCGCGACGGTGGCCATGAGCATGAGCGCGACTGGCAGCAGCATGGAAAAAAGCGTGAGGCCAAACCCTGGCGCGCGCAGCGGAGTGGAGGTCTCGCATACGATGGGCTGCGGAGGATTGGCCTGCACTCGCTTCACCGCCCGGCGGGCAAAGACCGGCCCCGCCACCGCCGCCACGGGCAGTCCGATGAGGAAGCCCCACAGCAGCACCATTCCTGTATTCGCCTTGAGCGCTTCCACCGCGACCACCGGCCCGGGGTGCGGCGGCATCAGGCCGTGCATGACGCTGAGGCAGGAGATGAGCGGGATCGCCAGCATCAGAAACGGCCGGCCGGATTCCTTCGTCAGCGTCAGGAGCACCGGCAGGAGCAACAGCAAGCCGACGGCGAACCAAGTCGTGAGGCCGATCACCACCGCGAGCGCCATGATGCACCAGCCCGCACGCGACGGGCCAAAGAACGCATTGAAACGCTTGGCCAGAACCTCTGCGCCGCCGGACTCCGCCAGCAGTTTCCCCAACATCACGCCGAGGCCGATCACTCCCGCCACTCCGCCAAGCGTGAGACCGAACCCTTCCTGAAACGACTTCAGCACCGCCGCCCCCCCCTGCCCCGCACCGATGCCGGCGACCAGTGCCGCCAGAAGCAGCGCGATGAACGGATTCACCTTCAACTTCGTGACCAGCACCACCAGAACTCCCACCGCCGCGACAGCGAGGGCGATGAGTTTGAGATCGTGTTCGTTCATGGGTCAGTCCGCGTGGAGTTCAAAGAGCGCTTCGATCTCCACGGCGATGTTCCCCGGCAGCGGCCCCATCCCGACGGCGCTCCGGGTGCCGATGCCGCATTCCGATCCCCAGATTTCCGCGAACAGCTCGCTGCATCCATTGATCACCTTCGGGTGCTCATAAAAATCCGCCGCGGAGTTCACCATGCCCAGCACTTTCACCACGCGCTTCACCTTATCCAGGCTGCCCAGTTGCTCCCGCAGCGTCGCGAGAATGGCCAGCCCCACCTGACGCGCCGCAGCCTTGCCCTCGTCCAGCGTCAGATCGCGCCCGACCACACCCGTGATCAGCGTCTTGTCCGGCTTGAGCGGCCCGTGGCCGGAAACATACGCCATCCGGTCCACCAGCAGCAGAGGGCGATACACCGCCACGGGTTTCGGAGCCGGCGGGAGCATAACAGAGAGTTGAGCGAGAGATTGTTCGGGAGTCATGGCCCGCGAAGGGAGCGCGTCCCGGCGCGCCGTCAACTCTTCTGCGCCCCGGGAAACCGGAGTTACCGTCAAATCATTACACCAGCCCCAGCCCGCTCATCACCGCGCGCAGTTGCTCCGTCTTCTCCGCCGTCATGCCGACCATGGGCAGGCGAAGGTCGGGGCGCATCATGCCTTTGAGGGACAGGGCGGTTTTGACCGGCACCGGGTTGGTGTCGAGCTTGAGGAAGGCGCTCATCAGCGGGTATATCTTCCGGTGAATGACGCGTGCCGCAGCATAATCCTCGGCGAGGGCGGCATTCACGAGATCACTCATTTGGCGGGGGATGATATTCGAGGCCACGCTGATGATCCCCACGGCACCGACGGCCATGAAGGAAAGCGTGAGACTGTCATCGCCGCTGAGCACGGTGAAGCTCTCAGGCAGAGCGGCGACGAGTTGATTGACCCGCTCCACGCTGCCGCCGGCTTCTTTCATGCTGACGATGTTCGGGCAGGCGGCGGCGAGGCGCGCTGTGGTGTCCACGCCGATCTCAATGCTGCTGCGGCCGGGGATGCTGTAGAGAATGATTTTGCACTTCGTGCTGTCGGCGATGGCTTTAAAGTGCTGGAAGAGCCCCTCCTGCGACGGCTTGTTATAATACGGGCACACCTGAAGCACGGCCTCACAACCTGCGGCTTCAGCAGCGGCGGTGAGTTCGATGGCTTCCTCCGTGCCATTGCTGCCGGTGCCGCCGATGACGGGGCCGCGTCCCTTTGCGTATTCCACGGCCAGAGAGATGACACGCTTGTGCTCTTCGTAGCTGAGCGTGGGCGATTCGCCGGTGGTGCCGACGGGCACGATGCCGGTGACGCCGTTGTCGAACTGAAAGTCGATCAGTTTCCGAAAGGCATCGGTATCAACCTGGTTGTCGGAGGTGAAAGGGGTGACGAGAGCCGTGAAGGTGCCGCGGTACATGGGAATAAGGAATGCAGAGTGAAAATTGAAGAAGTTCAGGCAGGGAGTTTGACCTGACCTTCGAAGACGATGTCGGCAGGGCCGGTGAGGGTGACCTGCCGATAGCCGTCCGCGGTTTTCTCGAAACCAATCTCGAGAGTATCGCCGCCTTTGACTTTGACCTTCACGGGCGAGGCCGCGCCGGTGAGTTCGTGATGCACCAGCGCGCACGCGACCATCCCCGTGCCGCAGGCGAGGGTCTCGTCCTCCACGCCGCGCTCGTAAGTGCGGATGGTGATGCCCTCCGGCGTGGCTTTGAGGAAATTGGCGTTGGTGCCCTTCGGCTGGAATTCCTTGTGGTAGCGCAGCGCAGCGCCCCATTCACGGACGGGCACGGCGTCGAGATCGTCCACGACCACGACAGCATGGGGCACGCCGGTATTGATGAAATGCACCGTCTTCTGCTCACCGCAGACGTCGAGCGAGAGCCCCGGGCGGTGATCGTGCGGATCGCTCATCAAGATGCGGACATTCTCGCCGTGGAATGTCGCGCCGATCACGCCGGCGGGAGTCTCAAAGGAAACGCGCTCCAGGTTCCAGCCCGCGAGCATGTTGGCGAACCGCGCGAAGCACCGCGCGCCATTGCCACACATCTCCGCCTCGCCGCCGTCGGCATTATAATACCTCATGCGGAAATCCGCCCCGCTCTGCGCCGGCTCCACGGCGAGCAATCCATCCGCGCCGACCCCGCGATGCCGGTCGCAAAGCGCGGCGATCTGCTCTTTCGAGAGATCGTGCTGAAGGCTTCGGTTATCGAGCATCACGAAGTCGTTGCCGGCTCCGTTCATTTTCCAAAAGTGAATCATGGGCCGTGCCCATAGTCAGCCTTTTTCCCGGCGACAAGTGCATTCCCCGGCCTGGGGACAGGGACTCCGGAGCCGCTCCATGGAGCGGAGTGCTTCCAGCCGCCGTCGTAACGCTCCGCGCAGCGCCACTTCAGGCTGGAAAGTTGCGGCGGCGTGGATGGCCCGGCTGCCGCGTGCCGGAGTTAGGACCTGGAATTAGCCCCGCCGTCTGCTCTCACGTCTTACAGTCTGGCGAGGTCTGCGGTTGACCCCGAAAAGGACCGCAGCCTTTCGCCAAAGGGTTAGAGCCTCACGGCGGCGGGGGAGGGGCGGGCGGTGCCGGGGTGGGCGGATTATACATCGTCGGAATCTGCGAGCGGATCATGTCGCCCTCTGCGGTGCCTTCTGGAAACACGCGGATGGCTTCCGCATACCAGCTCACGCATTCGTCTTCGAGGCGCGCGTAGAGCACATTGAGCAGACCGCTGCCGCGCCGCCATTTGGCCAGGGCCGTCTTGTAGTTTTTCTTCAGGGTGGCCACCATTGGGTTCGTGACCTGGCCGAGGGCGGGGCTGCCTTCCACGAGGAGCTTGAAGTCCGCGAGGGATTTGCCAGGGGCGGGCGAGAATGTCGCCGGGGAGATCTGCTGCTCCCATTCCTCCCACGCGGCGATCAAATCATCCGCCTCCTCTTCGATGGCCCGGCGGCTGTCGCCGCGGGCGCGGAGATCATCCACGATTTCGATGAGCCCGGGGATTGATTTGGCCCGCACGCGCATCACGCCCACTGCCAGCAGCGTGTACTTATGGATGGCATCGAGACGCCCGTCGAGGATGCCGCGGGCTGCCAGCATGTCCACTTCCTGGGCATGGGTGATCTTGGTGAGGCTGCCGGGCACCGAGCCGTCCAGAGATGTCAGGTCCGCATCCCACAGGACGATGGATTTCAGCGGCCAGGTCCACGCGACATCGTTGGCGAGTGTTTGCTGGGCGGCGCGGGTTTTTTCGGTGCGCTCTTTGACGAAGTCCTGGCTGGTGGAGATTTCGGTACTCATGGCAGTGGGTATTGGTTTTGAGTTTGAGTTTGGGTGGTGCCCTCAGGGCCGCCACGCATAGCCGCATTCCCTCGCCCTGGCAAGTTCCGCCTTGCCCTCTCCGCCTACGGGCCCGGCAGGCACCTCCCGGCAGTTCGACCGACCGCCTGCGAACTGCCGGACGCTTCCTACGCACCCGGGATGCCCGCCGACGGACCTGGAGGGCATTCCTACGGACTTCCCCCTGCCTCCTACGCAGTTCGAGGGCATTCCTACGCCGTAGGAATACCCCCCAGGCACGAAAATCCCCGGTTCAGGAGCCGTGGGACGCCTCCCGGGCACGGTTTTGTCCCGGCGAAGCCTGAAAACGCCCCGCCGAAGCCCCCGGGAGGCTCCCCCGGGCATGAAAAACCGCCGCCCGGGCAAGTTTTCCTGCTGCCCGGAACCGTCGCCACCCCTGCGCCCTGCCGGGGCGGCCTGCCTGGAAGAGACGCGGCGAGATTAAAGTTATATATTCCTTCCCTTTGTCCCGGCACCGTCTAGAACAACCTCCGACACAGCCCCCTCTGGTCCTCAAACAGACCCCGCGGGCGACCTTTTAAGCGCAGCTTCTGCTGCGGGGCCGGACCCAAAACCGGCAAGTGTTGCCCGCCTCCGCCAAATGCCTTCTCTGCCAGTTTCATAAATCAGAAAAATGAGCACGACACCTTCCAGCCCCGCCTCTTCGGATCCTCTTTCTCCGTCCCGCCCCAGAAAGCGTTCGCCCCTCAACCCTCTCAATTGGTTGCGCGGGGAGGACCCCACGATGAGCGCGGATGTGCACCGCATCCGCTTTGTGACGCTGGTGGCCATGACCGGAGGAGTGGCCCTGGAGCTGATCTATGCGTTCGGCTCCGGCAAGGTTTGTGCCGCACTGGGGGTATTCGGGGTTCTGGGGCTGGCTTCGGCGGCCGCGCTGGCCACGGGTGCGGTCGTCGGGTTCATCTTCGGAGTGCCCAAGTCCGGCGCGCCGCGGCTGCAACTCGTCATGACCGGGACCAGTGGCCAGGGCACGGTCAAAGACCTGGAGGACGCGGCGGGGCAGGCCGCCCGGAACTACAAGCCCAATACCAATCTGGAAGTGATGTCCGACTGGCTTGCCGGGGTCATCGTGGGCGCTGGCCTGGTGGGTCTGAAAGATCTGGTACGCTGGTTTGGTGACCTTTGTACTCAACTCGCGGCATGGATGCCGGAGGCGCGGTATGCCGGGATTGCCGCCGGCGGGGCCATCCTCTCGTTCTTCAGTCTGGGGTTTCTCAGCGTGTATCTGCTGACCAGGCTCTTCCTCACCCAGGCGTTTGAGCGGGCGGAAGGAGGAGCCCAGCCGGGCGGAGCCGGCACGACTCCCGGGAGCCCTCCGTTGGATCCCGAGGTCTTAATGGAGGGAAAAGGCGGCGTGCGGATTCCAGCAGGGAGGGGCGTGGAAGGTGACATGAAGGTGGTGCCTTGAAAACAGAAAGGGCCGGGCAAGCGATGCTCACCCGGCCCCCCTGCCGCAGCAGTCAAGGAATGCATCGCCGCGCAATTCACATCCAGCGCCAGCGCGCGGCGGCATTCGGCGTGCGCCTCAGCGTTGCGTCCGGCGGCGCGCAGCGTCAGTGCGTAAATGGAGCGGCTGTGAGCAAGCCCCGGCGAGAGTCGCAGCGACTCCGCGGCTGCCTGAATCGCCTCGTCGTGCCGCTGCCGCTGAGAAAGTTCCAGTGCCAGTTCGCGCCAGGCCCAGTCATCGGCGGGATTATGGGCGAGAATCCGGCGCAGTTCCAACTCCGCCTGCGCGCGGCCTGCGCTCCGCAACCAGTCCACATGGAGCCGCGCCAGCCCCAGGTGCCACGGCCACTGCATGCAAGTGCGTCCGAGCAGCATGAGCGTTTGATCCACACCGTCGCGTTCCGCGATGAGCCGTGCGAGTTCTCTCGTCGCATCCATCGCCATCGGCTCTGTTTTCAAAACCGCCTGCCAGTGTGCGATGCAGGCCGAATTACGTCCGCATGAACGCTCCAGATTCGCTGATTGGCGGTGCCAGTCCTGTGGGGGAACCCGATGCTCTGCCTGCGCCAGCAATTGTCCGGCTTCGCTGAAAAGCCCCTGTGCCTGGTGCAGCCGGGACTCGTAGAGTAACAGACTGGCATCGTCCGGTCTCAACCGTCGCGCCGACTGAATCACCTGCATCGCCTCCCCGCTGCGCAGCAGTTCCTCGAGCGAATCCGCCAGAGTCGTGTGAGGGGCCGCAGCCAGATTCCCCAACAGGGCCACGCGACGGCGGAGGAAAGCGAGCCCTTCCTCAGCCCGGTTGAGCCGGCGGCAGGCGCTGAAGTAGGTCGCCGCGCAGACTTCATTCTTGTCCGCAGCGCAAGCAGCGAGGCGGTAAAGCTCCAGGGCATCCTCAAAGACACCCGCTGACCAGCGGCAATTGCCCAGCGTGAGCAGAGTCTGAGCGTCAGACGGATTTTGCCGCAACTGACGGTACAGCAGGCGTGTGGCGCGCCGGGCCGTGCGGTCGTCGTCCGCCAGCACGCGTGCCAGCTCGACGTGGAAGACAGCATCACATTTAGGATCGCGCGTGCGGCGCTCCAGTTCCGCCAGATTCTCTCCACGCGGGCGCCGCGGGCTATTAAGACGAAACGCGCGCCATGCGGTGGGCGCATCTTCTGGAAAGAGCGCGGCGAGCGCATTCTGAGCCTCGTGCGCCTTCACAGAGTTATCGTCGTAGGCGGCCAGTGAATGTTGTGCCTGCCACATCAGCCGGTGCCCCGGCGCGGCGGCGCAGAGTTGATCGAACTCTTGCTGCGCCAGAGCGCGATTGTGAACCTGGAGTGCAGCCTCAATGGCGTGTACCCTGTCGTAAATCGCAGCCTCCGGCAGGACAATCCCGTCAGCGCGGGCGCGTTCACTTTCCGGCAGCAACAGCATGCCTCGCGGAC
>JANOZA010000897.1:0-4161 GCA_031429155.1 Verrucomicrobiota bacterium
CCCCGCGCAGGCAGACGACAAGCCCGCTGCCGCCCCGCAGTCCCTGCCCGGCAAGGGATTGGCGCAGCACGATTTTCTCTACGCCGGCGAGTCGAAGAACCGCCGCGTGTTCATCGTCAGGAAAGGCGAAGTCGTCTGGTCCTATGATGATCCCGCGGGCCGCGGCGAGATCAGTGACGCCGTGCTGCTCTCCAATGGCAACCTCCTCATCGCGCATCAGTTCGCCGTGAAGCTAATCTCGCCGGAGAAGAAAGTGCTGTGGAATCTGGACGCGCCCAAAGGCGCGGAAATCCACACCGCCATGCCCATCGGCACAGAGCACGTTCTCTACGTGCAGAACGGCGACCCCGCGATGGTGCGAGTGGTGAACATCAAAACCGGCGAGACGCGGAAGGAGTTTCAAGTGCCCACCGGCAATCCCAAGAGTGTGCATGGCCATTTTCGTCACGCGCGCCTCACGCCCCGCGGCACGCTGCTGCTGGCGCACATGGACATGAAGAAGGTCTGCGAATACGACGCCAACGGTAAAGAAGTCTGGTCCTTCGCCACGGACAGTCCCTGGGGCGTGACGCCGTTGAAGAACGGCAACGCCCTCATCGTGGACCGCCGCTCTGTCCGCGAAGTGACGCCCAAAGGCGAGACCGTCGCCACCTTCACGCCCGCCGACTCGCCGGACTTCAAACTCACCAGCCTGCAACTCGCCTGGCGACTGCCGAACGGCAACACGCTCGTGAACAGTTGGTTCAACGAGTGGAGCGGGCAGATTGATAAAACCAATCCGCCCGTGCAGGCCGTGGAATTCACGCCCGACAAAAAGATCGCCTGGGTGCTGCGCTCATGGGAAAATCCCGACCTCGGCCCCGCCACGACGATTCAAATTCTGGATGAAGCCGAAGTGCCGGAAGCCGTGACCTTCGGCGACATCAAGTGAATCCCCTATCAGGAAAGACCCGCTTCAACGTGCCTGCAGTGCAGCACGCGTTTGTTCCCGGAGTGTCTGGTCTTTGATTGTCTCGGCCCAACGGAGCGCCGCTTCTGAATCCTCAGCCTGCGTGCGTCTGGCAAACTGCTGTACCACGCGGTCGTACAGGGGATGCTCGCGGTGTGCGTTCAACCACGTGCCAAGAATATCCAGCGAACCTTCTGCGGAATGCTCCACAGTTTGGGTAATAAGGGTGTCCGCCTGGGCGGCTATCGCGGGTGACGTATTGCAAACCGCACTGAGAAGTTCAAGACACTTGCCTGGTTCAGTTGGTGCCACCCGGCCTGTGAAAGCAGACAATTCCGCAGCCCCGGTAAATCCGTCGCCAGCGTGTTGCTTGAGGAATTCAGCAGCATCGTCCCATGTTCGGGATTTTTGTGTCAGGCGTCCAACAATGGTGGAAAATGCTGTCGCCATTACTTCCTTCCCGGCGGCCTTGTCATTGTTATCGAACCAATCCCGAATGGCTTCCAGCCCTCCTCGGTCCTGGATGCCGGAGAGCAGTGTATTAACCAGGGGGAGTTGTTTTTCGGCGGGAAGTTGACTGAACTGTAATGTCGCATTTGACGGATTTGAGGAGGTGAGTCCTTCCAGCCAGGAGGCGCGCAGTGTATCCTGCACGGTGCCTGGAGCCAGAGCGTCAATCCATGCTTTCGCCGCCTGCGGGTTCACGCTGGCCCACCCTTTCATTTTTACCGGAAGGTCGCCATCAACCTGGCCATTGGCATCCTTCGTCAAAGTGATCATCGTGCGTTCGCCGAGCACCTGCCCCTCCCGGAACTGCTGGTACCTTCCCTCGTCCACTGTATTCATCCCGGCTTGATATTGCTGAATCAACACACCCGTCAGGATGTCGGCGTTGTCCTCTGTCATGCCCGCCAGAACATCCATCCATGCTCCCAGGCGCACAACGCCATCCGGCTCCCTCAAAACCTGGAGTGCCCGCACTTTGATCTGATCATGAGTCAAACCAGTCAGTGGAGACGCCGGTGAAGTCCCTGCGCTGGCTTTCACTTGCCTGGGAACTGTCGCGGCGCGGCCAACCGATGCAGGAAGGCGAGTAATGCGGGAGCGTTCCTCTTTTCCGGAATCGAGCGAGCGGCCCGCGAAGAAACCTGCCGGGAGGCAGACAGCGGCGGAAAGAACAACGGCGTGGTACGACTTCATATCGAGTGGAACCATGCCGGAAGTAATCTGCAAGTAAAGCCTCCACCATTTCGCGCGAGGTGGAAGCGGAAACACCAGGAGCAACTATGATCGACCGCTTCCCACCACTTTGCCGGCGATTTATCAACGCGTTCTTGACGCCTTCTTGACCGGCGCGCACAGAAGCCGGCATGTCATGGGAACCGCGCTTCACGCTGGAGGCCCGCACGGCGCGGGCGCTGATGCGGATCGAGGGGGCGCGGACGGCGATCGAGGGGTTGCCGGTGACGCCGCAGTTGCTGGCTTCGCTGCGGCAGTCGGCGCGGCTGCTGGCGACGCATTACTCGACGCAGATCGAGGGCAATCAATTGACGCCGGAGCAGGTGGCGGCGGTTGCGAAAGGCGGGGCGACGCCGGGGCGGGAGCGCGATGCGGCGGAGGTGCGGCATTACCTGCTGGCATTGGAGGAAATGGAGCGGCTGGCGTCGCAGGGGGGCGATCTCAAGGAGCGGGAAGTGCGGCGGATTCACGGCTTGGTGATGCATGGTCAGCCGCGGGCAACTCCCTGGCGCGATGGTCAGAATGTGATCCGTAACAGCACGGACAACGCCATCATTTACCTGCCGCCGGAAGCGAAAGATGTGCCGCCGCTGATGGCGGAACTGCTGGCGTGGACGAACGAAAATCTGGCTGATGACCACTGGCCGGTGCCGGTCATCGCGGCGTGCTGGCATTGCCAGTTTGCCACCATTCATCCGTTCTACGACGGCAACGGGCGGACGGCGCGGCTGCTGACGAACCTCATCCTCCACCGTCACGGCTACGCGCTCAAAGGACTCTACTCGCTGGAGGAATACTACGCGCGAAACCTTACCGGCTACTATGCGGCGCTGGCCATCGGACCGCCGAATTACTACATGGGCCGAGCGGAGGCGGACCTGTCGCCGTTTGTCAGTTACTTCTGTCAGGGCATGGCGGAGGCGCTGGAGAATGTGCAGCGCCAGGCGGCGCAGCCCGCGCGTGCTGCGGTACTGGATCACGCCGCGAGTCTGCGCCGGCTGACGCCACCGCAGCGTCAGGCGATGACGTTCTTCACGCACCAGCAAACCGCCAGCGCGGCGGAACTGGCCGCGCACATGGGCCTGACTCCCCGCCAGGCCACCACGCTGTGTCTGCGCTGGACGGCGGAGGGTTTCCTGGAAATGGCCAACGTCTCCCGCAAGGCGCGGCGTTACCGGCTGGCGGCGGAATGGGAGCACATTGTCGCGGGTGGGTAATACTTTGACGGACTTGGCGGCACGCGTAACCTTTCGCCCATCACATCACGTCTCACGGTTCAGCCTCCCCGAACCTCCCGCCCTCTCACCGTCATGGATTTCTCTCCCTACGACACTCGCCAGCAAGGCTGGACCCGGCGCGATGCGGCACATCTGCTCTGGCGCACGCAGTGCGGGGCCAATGAGGCGGAGATCACCCGGGCCGCAGGCGACGGGCTGGAAAAGACGCTGGACCGGCTCCTTACTCCGCCGGCGGAAGAAGCCTCCTTCACCGAAACCGCCGCGCTTCTGCGTCAGACCGCGAGCGATGCCGACGACATCAATCAGCTCAAGACGTGGTGGCTCTACCGCATGACCGCCGGGCCGGCGCCGCTGGCGGAAAAGATGAGCCTCTTCTGGCACAACCTCTTCGCGACTTCCAATGTCAAGGTGCGCTCGGCCAAACTCATGGCGGCGCAGAACGACCTCATTCGCACGCACGCGCTCGGTGATTTCAAGGCGCTGCTCGCGGGCATGGCGCGCGATGTCGCCATGCTCGTCTGGCTCGACGGGAATGCGAATCGCGTCCGCAGTCCGAATGAAAATTTCGCGCGGGAAGTGATGGAACTTTTCACACTGGGCGTCGGCAACTATACCCATTCTCTAAAGTTTTCAACCCTAACCATTGTACAATCCATAACTGGTGCTATTGACCAGGCAGTTTGAGCCGCCCGGTCATCAGTCCCAATTTTGAAAACGCCTCGCTGGCCGAGGTGG